>JALOMF010000159.1 GCA_025455635.1 Saprospiraceae bacterium
CGCCGCGCATGCAGCCATTCCATCCACGGAAAAACAGAAAAACCTAGGTAAAATCTTGGTCAAGGAACTGAAAGCAATGGGCATCAGCGACGCCAAGCTCGACAAATACGGCTATGTCTATGCCACCATTCCTTCCAATACCCAAAAATCGGTGCCCACCATTTGCTTCTGCTCCCACATGGATACCTCGCCGGATTGCAGCGGGGAGAACGTAAAGCCCATCGTCCACAAAAACTATCAAGGGCAAGACCTCGTACTACCCGACGACACCAGCCAAATCATCCGGCTGAAAGACCACCCGAACTTGGCAGGGCAAATGCGCAACGACATCGTGACTGCCAGCGGCACTACCCTGCTCGGCGCCGACAACAAGGCTGGCGTCGCCGAAATCATGGACGCTGCCAATTTTTTGATGACCAATCCTAGCGTAAAGCACGGCAACATCAAAATCCTGTTTACCCCGGATGAAGAAATAGGCCGTGGCGTGGATAAGGTTGACTTGAAAAAGTTGGGTGCCAAGTTTGGCTACACAGTGGACGGTGAAAAAGCAGGTAGCTTGGAAGATGAAACGTTTTCAGCCGATGGAGTCCTCATCACCATTCACGGGGTGAGCGCTCACCCCGGCTATGCCAAGGGGAAAATGGAAAACGCCATCAAGATTGCCAGCGAAATTGTGGCCGCTTTGCCGAAGGAAGGGCTTTCTCCCGAAACCACATCTGGTCGTGAGGGATTCGTGCATCCAGTGGTCATGGAAGGCATGGCCGAAAAGGCGACCATACGCTTCATCATCAGGGATTTTACGGACGAAAAACTGGTAGAACACGAGGCGGTGCTCCGCAAAATAATGGAAAAGGTCATGAAAAAGTACCCGAACTCTACCGCAGAATTCAAGGTTACTGAGCAATACCGGAACATGAAAAAGGTCTTGGACCAACACCCAGAAGTGCTTGCGAATGCCATCGAGGCCATTAGCAGGGCAGGCTTGCAGCCAATACCATCCAGCATTCGTGGCGGCACCGATGGCTCCAGGCTCTCGTTCATTGGCTTGCCTTGTCCCAATATCTTTGCAGGAGAACATGCCTTCCACTCGAAGCACGAATGGGTGTCCGTGCAGGACATGGAGGCTGCTGTTCGCACGATCGTCCACTTAGCGGCTGTTTGGGAAGAGCGGGCTTAACTGTTTTTTTAGCCCTTTTTTTGTTACAATTTTCGGTCGAAATAACGCCCCTTAACATTTGGGAGTGAATGGTAATTTTTCTTAACGAAAGGTCACCAAGTCTTAACCAAACCTTAGTAGGTGTAAGCATTTCGCCCCAGTACATTGTCTCCAAGAAATCATTTTTTCATCAAAACGATACAGCCATGAAAGCAATGCCATTGAAGCTCGCATTTTTTGCCCTTGTTAGTTTGCTGTTTTTGGGTGCATGCGCCAGCCCAGAAAAATTGCTGGAACGTGGCAATTACGAAGGCGCTATTTCCGCCAGCCTCAAAAAACTTTCAGGTAAAAAAAACAAAAAAGCGAAGCATGTAAAAGCGCTGGAAGCTGCATTTGAAAAAGCAACGCACTACGACATGCGGGAGATTCAGGTCTTGCAAAAAGAAAACCGGAGCGAGAACTGGGTAGAAATCAACAAAATCCACCGCCGTATTCAGCGCCGGCAATCGTTGATTGAACCGCTGCTCCCGCTTTATGCCAGCGATGGCTACAAGGCTGACTTCAAGTTCGTACGTGTGGAGGAACTGGAACTGGATTCCAAGAAGAAAGCGGCTGACCACTACTATTCCGAAGGCAAACGGTACTTGGCCGAGGCCGAGCGTGGGGATAAAGAATCGGCCCGCAAAGCCTACGAAAACTTCGAGGACATTCAACGCTACTACAAAAGCTACAAGGACGAAGACCGGTTGATGAAAAGGGCCAAACAACTTGGAACTGTGTATGTGCTTTTCAAAATGGAAAATGATAGCCGCACGATTTTGCCCAGGGATTTTGAAAAAGAAATCAAAAGAATCAGTGTGCGTGACCTCAACTCCACTTGGCGCACCGTCCACCTGAACCCCGAAGCAAACAACCAGTACGACTACACCGTGGTCATGCGGCTCACGCAAATTGAGGTAAGTCCCGACCACGTCAAAGAACGTGAGTACGTGGACGACAAAACCATCGAGGAAGGCTGGGAATACGTGCTGGACAATAACGGAAACGTTCGAAAGGACAGTGCTGGGAATGACATCAAGATTCCAAAAAAAGTGCTCATCAAGGCCCGTGTCTTCGAGTCTTATCAGCACAAAGAAGCGCACGTGGCAGGCCGCCTGGAGTTTTTTGACAACCGGGACAAGGAAATCGTACACACGGAGCCACTCGCTGTGGATGCCATTTTTGAAAACTATGCCGCCAAATTTGATGGCGACAAACGTGCCCTCACTGAGGATTCAAAGAAAAAAATCGGCAACCAGCCGAGACCATTTCCGAGCAATGAGTCGCTGGTTTTGCAGGCCGCAGACTTGCTGAAACCCGTGGTAAAAGATAAAATCGCCCGTAGCAGGGTGATGATTTAAGAAGAAATGGAAGCGGCTGGAACCACTTCTCTCCCCAAACCAGCCGCTTCCATTTTTTATTCTGAAATACCCGTCTCCATCAAAACCAACGAGACCCCTTCCTTTTTCCACCAATCCGAACTCAACAGCTTGCGCAATGAGACAATGCCTTTTCGGTAGTGGAACTTCCTACCTGAATAATATTCGTGAATTTCTTCAAATGCATCAACTGGCAGCATTTGCCAATCTTGAAAGCTCACGTAAACATTCAGTTTGACATCTTCACAAAGCACAGACGGCTCCTGCAACAGCATTTTCTTGTACTCGTAACGGTAATCGTACCTGAGCGCCGATAGGTCGGCAAGTATGGCTGATGCCGTGGGGAAGCCACCTGCACCTTTTCCATAAAAAAACTGCTCGTCGGCGAGGGCACTGGTCAGCACCACTCCGTTGTACTCGTTCCGAACATTGTGCAGCAAGTGCGGTGGTTTTACGAATTGAGGCAACACAAATGCGGCAATTTGGCCGTTTGCCTGCTTCATGGCCCTGGCCACCAGTTTGATTTGAGCACCTTGCGCAGCGGCCACTTCACTGTCAATCGGGTTCAAACGGTGGATGCCGTGGCAAAGCAGGCTGGACGGGTGCGCCAAAATTCCGTAAGCATGTGCCAAGAGCAGGCAAAGCTTGTTCAAGGCATCATGGCCTTCCACGTCGAGCGAGGGGTCACTTTCCGCAAAACCAAGCCGTTGCGCTTCTGCCAAGGCATCAGGATACGACAGTTTTTCTTCAAAAAGCTTGGTCAAAATGAAATTGGTGCTGCCATTGATGATGCCCTCCACGCCATGCAGCAGGTCGTTGTCGTAATACTCTTCCAGGTTGCGAATGACCGGAATACTTGCACAGCAGGCCGATTCGTACAGAAGCGGCACATTGTATTTGCGCTGCAATTCGACAAGCTCGGCCAAATGTTCTGCCACCATTTTCTTGTTGGCCGTGATGACCGCCTTGCCTCGCATGAGGCTTTCCCGCACAATTTCGATGGCCGCCACTGCATCGTCCGTCATTTCAACAATGACGTTAATCTCCTCATTGTCAATTAATTGCCATTTGTCAACTGTAAAGAATGCTTCGTCAATATTGCGGGGCTTGTCTGGGTTCTTGATGCAAATCTTTGAAATACTGGCTTGCAGGGAAGGAGTATGGTTGAGCACTTCGTAAACGGCACTGCCTACCACGCCGTAGCCAAACAGCCCGATGTTGAGCGTTTTTTGATATGACATATTGAAAGTGAATGGAAAGTGGAATGCCGTTGGGTTCAAGGACATATCGCTTTCAAATGGTGAATGTTTTGTTGTTTCTGGACTCAATGCACCGAACAATCACCAAGAAAACTGAGTAGGTATTGGCCTTGCCAAATGAAAAAGCTCATTCGGCAGGCAGCCGAATGAGCTTTTAATTTTGAAAATCATCAAAACAAAATAACTCACAGCGACTTATCTGCCCCTGCAAACCATGCGGGGTTGGAATTGACACCTTATCCTTGCGAAGCATCGCTCAGACAGGTTGTCAAGGCGTCATTGGGCCATTTCCCTCAGCCTTTCTTGATAAGTGTTGCGGTTCAATGAACTTGGGACAAAGCTATGCATTCAATCATTTTCCCCAAAATCAAACTTGGTTTTTGTAGTGAAAAAATTCGTCCAACAACTGTTGCTTGTTGATGGCCACTACCCCACTTTTTTCCACGACCTGGCCACCAGCCAAGTTGGCCAATTGTGCTACGTCCATTGGGGAAAACCCTTGGCAAATGGCAAGCGCAGCCATGCTTATCACGGTGTCGCCTGCACCACACGGGTCGGCCACCACCCTGGCCCGGGTACTCACGATTTCTGAAAAATCGCCATTGTCAAAAAAAAGGCCATGCTCTGAAAGCGTAATCAGGATGTTTTTCGCTGAAGTTTTTGAACGAATCAACTTCGCAGCTTCACGCAATGAAAAGAGCGAAGGCTCAACGGGCGTTCCGATGGCTTCCCGCACTTCCTTTAAATTGGGCTTGAACAGGGCAGCGCCTTGGTACGACCAAAAATTGTGGAGCTTGGGGTCAACAAAAATCGGGATGCCCAACGAATGGGCTGCCGAGGAAACCGTTTCAATCACTTCCTTCGTGAGCACACCTTTATTATAGTCTTGGAAAACCAGACCAGTCACTTTTGCCTCCTGCAATATTTTAGCGGTAGTGTTCAAAAAAAGCGCCCTTTCGAGCACCGTCAAGTCATGGGTTTGCTCCCTGTCCAATCGGGCTAGCTGTTGCCTACCAGCCATAATCCTGGTCTTCACGGTCGTAACCCGTTCTTTGCTTTTGAGGATGTACTGGTGCTCAATGCCATGTTGCATCAAGGCTTGAATCAACAGGTCGCCATCGGCGTCATTTCCCACCAAACCTGCCAAAATTGGTGTAGCCCTTAGTGCCTGAAGGTTGAGCGCCACATTCGCTGCGCCTCCAAGCCTGTCCTCTTGTTTTTCAAACTCAAGCACTGGCACGGGAGCTTCTGGCGAAATACGGGTTGCCCTACCGAACGTGTAGCGGTCGAGCATGAGGTCGCCCACTATCAAAATCCGCTGTGAATCAAAGTTGAGTGTGGGATTATTGGGAAAGGAAAGGTCGAAATCGGGCATGTCAAATGTTTATAAAACAAAAAAGCCGACTTCCAATGAAGGAAGCCAGCTTATTTAACCCCAAAAAACCAAATCTTAAAAGCAAAATGAATTTGCTTGATATTTTAAGTAAGAATACTTTCAAATTTTTGTTTCGCAGCCTGCTTTGTGGCTGCTATTGATTAAATCAACGATGCAAAGAAAAGAAGTTTTTTCCATTGTATCCAAATGTTTTTTCCAATTTCTTTTAAAAAATGTAGTCACAATTGTTAAAATATCAAAACATGTTTCATCAAAGCTAAATTAAAAAATGTCTAAAATATTGAATTTCATCTAGTTGCAAAAATATTCAACCATCGCTGTCCAAGCTTGAATAGAAATCAAAACATAAAAAAATATTAGCGACGCTTGCCTTACCTTTACATTTTCTTAATGTCAAAATCTTACATTTAAACGAAAGTGAAATTTCTGACCCTTACTACCTTCCTGGCACTTGGGGCGTTTGGTTTCTTTTGGAAAAGCGAATTGCCGCCTTCGGGTGACCAGCTCGCGAATAAGCCCAAAAACATAATCCTTGTAATTGGTGACGGCATGGGGCTTTCGCAAATCTCAGCTGCGATTTACCAAACCAAGCTACCGATGGCATTTGAGCGCTTTCCAGTAGTTGGTTTCCAAAAGACCTACTCCTCCAACAACCTTGTCACGGATTCTGCCGCAGCAGGTACTGCTATCTCATCGGGCGTCAAAACCAAGAACAATACCTTGGGACTGGACAAAAATGGCACTCCTTCCAAATCCATCTTGGAAATAGCATCTGAAAATGGACTTGCAACGGGCATGGTTGTGACCGCCTCCATTCAACATGCCACCCCAGGTTCTTTTGTGGCACACCAGCCCGCCAGGAATTTATACGATGACATTTCGATTGACTTGCTCAATTCTGGAATTGATTTCTTCATCGGTGGCGGCAAACAGCATTTTGAACGCAGGGAGAAAGACGACCGAAATTTGACGGACGAGCTTAGACAAAAAGGCTACAAAGTCTTCGACTATTTTGACACGGAACTCAAGAACGTAAAGCCCGACACACTTGCTCCTTTTGCATTTTTCACAGCGGACAAAGAGCCTTTGTCTGCCTTGCTTGGTAGGGACTATTTACCTACCGCAACCAATATGGCAATGGAATACCTCAGCCACCGAAGCCCAAAAGGTTTCTTTCTAATGGTAGAAGGTTCCCAAATTGATTGGGCTTGCCATGCAAATAAAACAGAATCACTTTACGCCGAAATGGCAGATTTTGACAAAACCTTGAAGCAAATTCTCCGTTTTGCTAGCAGGGATGACCAGACCTTGGTGATTGTCACTGCCGACCACGAGACGGGTGGAATGGGCCTCAATGAAGGCACACCAAGGCAATTGGCACCAAAATTCACCACAAATGGCCACACAGGAGCTATGGTTCCCGTTTTTGCGTTTGGCCCACAATGCGAATTGTTCAGGGGCATTTACGAGAACACTGAGATTTTTCACAAAATGTACGATGCTTTTGGTTTCTCCCAAAACTGAACAAGGTTCGCACTATTGTGTTACAACGGTTTTGAAAACGAGCATTACCAAATAAAACTCAAATTAAGAAAATGACAATTGACAAGATTGACAACTTGGCACTGATTGAGCAAAGTGCCAAAGACTTTACAGAAGCCAATATCAGGCCCTATGTAATGGAATGGGATGAATCGCAACATGTCCCGATGGACATGCTCCAACAAATGGGCGAGTACGGCTTCATGGGGATATTGGTGCCGGAAGCCTATGGCGGTGCCGCACTTGGCTACCAAGAGTATATCTCCATACTCTGCGAAATCGGAAAAGTCTGCGGCTCCATTTGTTTATCAGTAGCGGCACACAACTCCTTGTGTACCAATCACATACTCAGTTTCGGCAACGAAGAGCAAAAGCAAAAATACCTGCCCAAATTGGCCACTGGAGAGTGGATAGGCGCATGGGGCCTCACTGAACCCAACACGGGCAGCGACGCTGGCCGCATGAAGTGCGTGGCCACCCAAGACGGCGATTATTGGGTGCTCAACGGCACCAAAAACTTTATCACCCACGGGAAATCGGGCCATGTGGCCGTCGTGATAGCCCGAACAGGCGAGCCATTGGACAGCCACGGCATGTCGGCGTTTGTGGTGGAGCGCGGAACGCCCGGTTTTTCTGGTGGTAAAAAAGAGAACAAGCTGGGCATGAGGGCCAGCGAGACCGCTGAAATGATTTTTGACAATTGCCGCATCCACAAAAGCCAAATGCTTGGCGAGGTTGGCGATGGATTTATCCAATCGCTGAAAGTGTTGGATGGCGGTCGGATTTCTATCGCAGCAGTATCTTTGGCCATAGCCAAGGGCGCCTACGAAGCTGCCGTGAAATACGCCCAAGAGCGGGAGCAGTTCGGCAAGCCCATCGCCAGTTTCCAAGCCATCAGTTTCAAACTAGCTGACATGGCGACAAAAATCGAGGCGGCGGAGTTACTTACCCGGCAAGCTGGCGTCCTAAAAGACAAGGGGCAAAAATGTACCAAGGAATCGGCAATGGCCAAGTACTACGCCTCCGAAATCGCTTGCGAAGTGGCCAACGACGCCGTTCAAATCTTTGGCGGCTACGGCTATATCAAGGACTTCCCCGTGGAGAAGTTTTACCGGGATGCCAAGCTTTGCACGATTGGGGAAGGGACTAGTGAGATTCAGAAGGTGGTGATTGCGAGGGATATTTTGAGGTAAACTCAAAGCAACCTATTATGTAAATTTTTTGTTAATTCTTCAACAAGCCTAGTCACTACCCTAAATTTTAGAATTCTAAAGCCATAATTTCGCCCTACTAAATTAAATCTCAAATTTTAAAATTTAAAAACTATGACAATCATGAAAGCTATACTACAAATTGCCTTGGCTTTGTGTCCAATTTTACTTTTCGCTCAACCGACAAGCCAAACCTTCACCAGCAGCGGAACTTGGGTTTGCCCTCCAAACTACACCGCGAATATTACAGTTGAGGCATGGGGAGGTGGAGGTAGCGGAGGAACTGGTACAGGAAGGCAAGGTGGCGGTGGCGGAGGTGCATATTCAAGCAGCACATTTGACGTTAGTGAAGGTTCTTATACTGTCACAGTTGGTGCTGGTGGGGTTTCAGGCGCAGGAGGACCATCAAGCTTTGGCGCATTTGTAGTAGCTCTAGGTGGGGGAACTAGTGCATCATCTACAGGTTCTG
>JALOMF010000160.1 GCA_025455635.1 Saprospiraceae bacterium
CAACCCATTTTTGCGGTATTCCGATGGGGGGGGGCGGCAAAATCTACGGAATCCGCCGCTCTGACAATTCCCCCAATTTAGTCCAGTAGGTACAATTTTTCCAAAAGGACATGAGCAACATGTAAACCAACCAACATGAAAAAAATACTGCTGATTGAAGATACCCGGGAGATTCTTGAAAATTTCACGGAGTATTTGGAGCTGCACGGTTACGAGGTTCATGCTGCCGACAATGGAGAGGGTGGGGTAGCGCTCGCTGCCGAAATCAGCCCTGATTTAATCATTTGCGATGCCTTGATGGCGGACATGGACGGCTTTGAGGTGTTGAAATTGATAAGAAGCACTCCCAGGACAGCAGAAATTCCCTTTGTTTTCAGCACTTCCCTTTCTGAGAAAATTGACAGGGCGGAAGCACTTGCGCTGGGTGCGGACGACTACCTCGTCAAGCCTTTTGATTTGGGCAAATTGCTATTAGTAGTTAAAAAATGGCTGGTTTGAACCGAGCGGGGTAGTTTTCAGGCATGCGCTAACGATGGTGGCGTAGGGTGTAACAGGGGCATCGGTGTGCCACAATGTGTGAATATTGTAAATTATTTTGAACAAACCATAACAGCCAATATGGCAGCAACACCGAAATTTGTCCTTTAAAATGCCAGTAAAAACAATGATTCTAGCGTTTTTTAATAGTTCACTAGGCCCTTCAGATTACCTCCTGAATTACCTTAAAACGCTTGATTTTCACCGTTATTCCAAAACAGCCATACTATGGCGAATTTGATGGACTTATTGGCGGGGATGAGTTTTAGCAATCAAAAAACATTCGGCTTTCATTAAATACTTATCATGACAACCACTGAATTCAACACACAGCTATCCAGTTTAAGCTCCGCTTTGTTTGCCAACGCAATGCGCCTTTCCTGCAACAAGCACAACGCCCAAGACCTGATGCAAGAGACAACCATGCGGGCTTTTGCCAGTTGCCATAAGTTCACAGAAGGCACCAATTTCAAGGCTTGGATGTACACCATCATGCAAAATTGCTTCATCAACGAATATCGTAAGCGGAGGAGCCGGCGCAGCGTCGTGTTCATGATGGAGGACAATATGCAAGTGGTGTTGCAGCAGCCCATCAAAAACATGGGGCACAGCACAGTGATGATGAAAGAACTACGGGGCATATTAGATGAACTTACAGAAGCGAACCGCATTCCCTTCGAACTGCATTTCGATGGTTTTGGCTATCAGGAAATAGCGGAACAACTCGACGTTCCACTAGGCACAGTGAAGAGCCGCATATTTTTTGCCAGAAAAAAACTCAAGAGCATGATTCAATGCCAGTACGGCGACCAAGCCCAATATGCTTGATTGAGCACTCACCACCAAACTCATTTTGCCCAAAGCTTGGCGGTGTGGGCCATGGTCGAGGTTCTTTTTGATGCAACGGTGATGAGCTAGCGGAAGCCGCTACGCACGGATTACGTCTTCAAAAGCGCTTTCCTTAAATGTGTGAATAATGTAAGCTTTGACCAACTTTGTGTAACACCACCTTGTTTGTTTAACAAGAACTTTGTACATCTTTTTATCAAACACCTTCTTTGAAATTATTTATCAAATACATGGTCAGCAACCGGTGCAAGCTGGCGGTGAAAGACGAGTTGAAAAAACTGGGTCTGCACTTCGTATTGGTGGAACTCGGCGAAGTGGAAATCATGGAAGAACTCACCCCGGAACAGCGGACGCAGCTAAAGGCCGATTTGCTCCTTTCCGGCCTCGAACTCATGGACGACCGGAAGGGTATTTTGATAGAGCGGATAAAAAACGCCATCGTGGAGATGGTACACCACTCGGACGAAACCCTGAAAACCAATTTCTCCGATTACCTCAGCGAAAAACTCCACTACGACTACACTTACCTCGCCAACCTGTTTTCAGAAGTACAGGGCACTACCATCGGGCAGTTCATCATCGCCCATAAAATCGAGCGGATAAAGGAACTGATTACCTATGGCGAACTGAATATCTCGGAAATAGCATGGAAAATGAATTATAGCAGCGTGGCGCATTTATGCAACCAATTTAAAAAAGTGACGGGGCTTACCCCTACGCATTTCAAGCAGTTGAAGGACAAAAGGCGGAACCCGATTGAGGAGATTGGGAACGCACTTGAAAATAATATCGAAACCGATACCCCGTAAGCAAATGAGGCTGTTCGTTTACTAAATATTAATTTTTCCTACTTACACAAAATATTAATTTTCAGCAAGTTTTGAAAACGGAGTAGTTTTGAACGATGCGGAACACCCACTTGAATCAAGCTGCCGTCGAGCGAAATATTTGCCAATATTATTTCCATGAAAGCAAAGAAAGACATGTTAAAAATAGGGGATGCTACTCCATTGCCCTCAAAGGAGAAGCACCTAAAATCCTCAAACCTGTTCCCCGTGGTGGGAATTGGTGCCTCGGCAGGCGGGCTGGATGCTTTCAAAAAACTGCTGAAAGCCATTCCCGATGATTCGGGCATGGCTTACGTATTGGTGCAACACCTGGACCCCACCCACGAAAGCATGTTGCCCGAACTGCTGCAAAAAGTAACCAAAATCCCAGTATTGGAAATCGCCGACGATATTAAAGTACTGCCCAACCATATTTACGTGATACCCAGCAATAAAATGATGGTGGCCACGGATGGGGTTTTGCAACTTTCGCCGCGCCCAAAAACAAGCAAAACCGAGCGGAACCTACCCATTGACCTGTTTTTCACCTCATTGGCCGAGGTACACCGTGAACATGCCATTGGGGTGGTACTGTCCGGAACCGCCACCGATGGCACACTGGGCTTGAAGGCCATCAAAGACCAAGGCGGCATCACGTTTGCGCAGGACGAAGCATCGGCAGCCTACGGCAGCATGCCCCAAAATGCGGCAGCAGCAGGCGTGGTGGACTATATCCTCCCACCTGAAATGATACCGCAAAAACTCTTGGAAGTTATCGGCACTGGCCATGGCGACGGGCAATTGCCGTTGGAAGCCGAAGCGGTGTACAAGCAAATCATCTCGTTGCTGCGCATCCGAAAAGGAACCGATTTCACGTATTACAAACAGTCCACCATCCACCGCCGCATCCTGCGCAGGATGGGCCTTAGCAAAAACGAAACGCCTGCCGACTACCTCCAATTTTTAAAGGAAAATAAACCCGAACAGGATTTGTTGTTCCTTGATTTATTGATTCCCGTCACCTCTTTTTTTCGGGACGAAAAAAGCTTTGAAAACCTGTACGAAAACGTTTTCCTGCAAGCCGCAAAAAATAAAACCTCCGGCGAACCCATCCGTGTATGGGTAGCGGGGTGCAGCACGGGCGAGGAAGCCTATTCCATCGCCATTTGCTTGAAGGAGCATTTCGGGGACAACCAGCGCTTGGTGCAGATTTTCGCTACCGATATCAGCGACCCCGCCATTGCAAAAGCACGGCGGGGCATTTACAAGAAAAGCGAGCTGAATGCGGTTAGCCCTGAGCGGCTGCATGTGTTTTTCACAAAAACAAATGGGGGTTATCAAGTAAATAAAAGCGTGCGGAACATGTGCGTGTTTGCGGTCCACAATTTTTTAAAAGACCCGCCCTTCGGGAAAATGGATTTTATCAGCTGCCGCAATGTGCTGATTTACATGGAGCCTTATTTGCAGAAAAAGGCGCTCACCACGTTTCATTATGCCTTGAACCCAAAGGGGTTTTTGCTGCTTGGCAAATCGGAGACCACCAGCGGGGTGCCCGACCTTTTTGTTGCGGCCATTAAAAACGATAAACTATTTTCTAGGAAAGATACGCCGGGCAGTTTTGTGCATGTGGCGAGCCAGCGGGTTGAGCAGCATTTCAGCAATACCAAAGCCAACCACAACAGCGAGCAAGTCCGCACCGATTTTCAGAAAACGGCGGATGACATTTTGCTCCGCAAATACACCCCTGCGGGCGTGGTCGTCAACGAGGCGCTGGACATCGTGCATTTCAGGGGCAATACCAGCAGTTATCTGGAACAATCAGCGGGCAAGCCTACCCATAATTTGATTCAATTGGCAAAAAACGGCTTGGCGTTTGAGCTGCGCAATATTTTGCACAAAATAAAAAAAGAAATTGCCCCGGTCTTAAAAGAGAATATCCCGATAGAAATAAACGGCAGCCTCCGCTATATAAACATCGAGGGCATACCGCTGCCCAACACCATCGAGCCTTATTATTTGGTACTGTTTCACGATACAACCAGCAGTGCCCATCCGGCATTGGCGGTCAGCGAATTTACGTCCGGCAATATCACGAAGGATGACCGGGATTTGCGCATAAAGCAATTGGAACAGGAACTTGCGCAAACCAGGGAGGACATGCACAGCATCACCGAAGAGCAAGAGGCCGCCAACGAGGAGCTGCAAAGCGCCAATGAGGAACTGTTGAGCGGTAGCGAGGAACTGCAGAGCCTGAACGAAGAACTGGAGACCGGAAAAGAAGAATTGCAAAGCACCAACGAGGAACTGACGGTGGTAAACCAAGAAATGATTAGCCTGAATGAGTTGGTCACTGCCTCACGGGACTATGCCGAAGCCATCATCATCAACCTGCGGGAACCCCTGTTGGTACTGGATAAAAACCTGCGGATAAAAACCGCCAATAATGCTTTTTATAAGACGTTCCGGGTAAATGAAAACGAGACAGAAGGTGTCTTGATTTATGATATTGGCAATAAACAATGGGATATACCGGATTTGCGCACGCTGCTTGAAAAAATACTCCCAGAGAAATCGGTGTTCAATGGTTTTGAGGTAACGCATACTTTTTCTTCCATTGGCAAGCGGGTAATGTTGCTGAACGCTCGTGAAATCATCAACAAGAACAGTTCGGAAAAACTGATTCTGCTGTCCATCGAAGACGTTACGGAACAGGTAAACCAAAGAAATAAAATTGAGGAAAGCGAAAAGCGCTTTCGGTTGATGGCAGAGTTGATTCCCCAAAAAATATGGACCGCCGACGCCGAAGGCAACAAAAATTATTTCAACCAAAACTTCATGGAGTTCAGTGGATTGGGGTTTGAAGAATTGAAGGGTTGGGGTTGGGGAAAATTGGTCCATCCCGATGAATGGGCAGAAACGAAAAAACTATGGCAAAGATCCATTGACACAGGCACGGATTTCCAGATAGAAAGCAGGCTGTTGGGGAAGGACGGACAATACCTATGGCACCTTACCCGTGCCACGGCCCTGAAAGGCGGCGATGGCAAGGTGAAAATGTGGGTAGGTTCCAAAACGGAAATACAGGAGCAGAAAGAACAAAAAGACGAATTGGAAAAAGCCGTCTTGTCCAGAACAACCGAGTTGCAGGAAGCCAACAAGGAATTGGAGGAAAAGCACCAGGAATTGCTGCTCACCAAAGAGAAATTGTTGACGGAATATTCCCGCAGCTTGATAGAGGCCAGCCTCGACCCCTTGATAACCATCAATGCAGACGGCAAGATTACGGACATGAACAAAGCGTTTGCGAGCATTACCGAAGTACCGCATGAAACCCTTATTGGTACTGACTTTTCCCTTTATTTTACAGACCCGCAAAAGGCCCGTGAAATCCAAGAAGAAGTATTCTCTAAAGGCTTTGTGACGAATTACCCGCTCACCATCATTGACGGCGAACCGACGGCGGTATTGTTCAATGGCTCCGTTTACAAGGATGAAAACAAAAAAGTATTGGGTGCCGTCTTGGTAGCGAGGGACATCACCGAGCAACAAAAGTTTGAAACAGAATTGATAGAGGCAAAAGTGTTCGCTGAAATGGCGATGGGCACTGCCGAAGACGAAAAGAACAAAGCTTTGGTCGCCGCACATATCGCCGAGGATGCCGTGAAGTCAAAACAGCAGTTTTTGTCGAACATGAGCCACGAGATACGCACGCCCATGAACGCCATCATCGGCTTCACGAAGGTGATGCTAAAGACGGAATTGACCGCCAAGCAAAAGGAATATTTGAGCGCCATAAAAATGAGCGGCGATGCACTGATTGTGCTCATCAATGATATTTTGGACCTCGCCAAAGTGGATGCCGGGAAGATGACTTTCGAGCAAACCCGGTTTAAAATGTCGCAGTCCATCGCCGCCATGCTGCATTTGTTCGAGGCAAAAATCCAAGAGAAAAACCTGGAACTGGTCAGGGAATACGACCCCAATATCCCTGAAACGCTGGTGGGTGACCCCGTCCGTTTGCACCAAATCATCATGAACCTGGTGAGCAATGCGGTCAAGTTCACCGCCAAAGGGCGCATCACGGTGAGCGTGCGGCTGCTCAAGGAAGACGAGGAAAGCGCCACCATCGAGTTTTCGGTGGCGGACACGGGCATCGGCATCATGGCCGGCAAGCTGGAGAAGATTTTTGAGAACTTCCAGCAGGCATCGAGCGCCACGGCGAGGCTGTTCGGGGGCACGGGGCTGGGCCTTGCCATCTCCAAGAAACTGGTCGAGCAACAGGGCGGCGAAATCTGGGTGAAAAGCGTAGTGGACGAAGGCGCCGTTTTCAGTTTTAGTTTGACCTTCAAAAAAACAGCCGACAACTCAGAACTGGACCCCATTTCCATGGAACAGGAAACAGACCCCATCAGCATCAAGGTATTGGTGGTGGAAGACATGGCGCTCAACCAATTGCTGATGAAAACGCTGCTCGACGATTTTGGCTTTGTGCGTGACATCGCCGACAATGGACGCATTGCCATCGAAAAACTGGAAAACAACTCCTACGACATCATCCTGATGGACCTGCACATGCCCGAAATGAACGGGTTCGAGGCGACGGAGCACATCCGCAACGAGCTGCATTCCAAAATCCCCATCATCGCCCTCACTGCCGACGTCACCACCGTTGATTTGGAGAAATGCATGGCAGTGGGCATGAACGATTATATCGCTAAACCCGTGGACGAGCGCCTCTTGTACAGCAAAATCGTAAGTCTGGTGAAAAAACCAAACCCGATTGTGATGGAAAAAACCACTGCTCCCGAACCTATCAAAAAGCTGAAATATACCGACCTCGATTATTTGACACGACGAACGAAAAACAATCCGGAGCTGATTTTGGAAATGATCAGCGCCTATTTGGAACAAACACCGCCTTTAATCAGCGCCATGAAGCAAAGCGCACAGAACAAGGACTGGGATTTGCTGTATGCCACGGTGCATAAGATGATACCCTCGTTCTCCATCATGGGCATCAGCAACGACTTTGAGAGCATGGCCAAAAAAGTGCAGGACTATGCCCGAACGCAGCAGCAGGCTGATACCATTATTGACATGGTCTTGCAATTGGAAAACGTCTGTGTGCAAGCTTGCAGGGAACTGGAAGAAGAGTTTAACCGGATTAAAAACATTCAAATATGAAAGCTAAAATAAAACTGTTTTTGGTGGACGACGACGCCGTTTTCTTGAAATTACTGGCCATTGAATTTCTGCAACATGCCGATTTTGACGTGGAAACCTATCCGACGGGCGAGCTATGCCTGGCGCATTTATCCAATGACCCCGACGTCATCATCCTGGACTACCACCTCGACGGTATCGTAAGCGACGCCATGAACGGCATCGAGACCTTGGACAAGATAAAAGCCTATAATCCCGATATTCCCGTAATAATGTTGTCTTCCCAAGATAGCATTGATGTGGCCGTCAATTGCATGCACCACCGGGCCTTCGATTATGTGGTGAAAAGCGAGACGGCCTTCATGCGGCTGCAAAAAACCATTACCACTATATTCCGCTACAAAAAAATGGAAAAGGAATTGAATTGGTACATGGAGCGGATGTGAGGTTTTTTGGTTGATAAGGGGTTGACGAGCGTCATCTCAACGATATAAAACAACACAATGGACAATGGTCAGAAAATAAAGCTGTTTTTAGTGGACGACGACGCTGTTTTCCTAAAGCTGTTGGAAATTGAATGTCTGCGGAATACTGGTTTTGTCATAGAAAGCTATCTCACCGGCGAACTGTGCGTCGAAAACCTCCATCATGAGCCAGATGTCATTGTCTTGGATTATCACCTGAACGGCAATGACGGAAAAGCAATGGATGGGATGAAAACCTTGGATAAAATCAAAGCCAATCACCCGGATATTCCGGTGGTCATCCTATCTGCCCAAAACGATATTGACGTGGCGCTCAACTGCATGCGCCACAAGGCCATTGATTATGTGGTGAAAAACGAATCGGCGTTCATGCACCTCCAAAATAGCATCACCGCCATTTTCGATTATAGGGTAATGGAGCGGGAACTGCACCGCCTCACCTCGGCAAATTAAACTTGTTTTCTACTCCTTTATAGATAAGTAGAAATTGGAAATTAATTGAAATTAGGAAATTAAGGTGCAATGCATTG
Source organism: Saprospiraceae bacterium (assembly GCA_025455635.1). GTDB lineage: Bacteria > Bacteroidota > Bacteroidia > Chitinophagales > Saprospiraceae > UBA6168. The sequence goes on from JALOMF010000160.1 coordinate 8,392, forward strand.
ATTTTCAATATATTGAACCTTAATTTCCTAATTTCTTAATATC
>JALOMF010000161.1 GCA_025455635.1 Saprospiraceae bacterium
ACGTTGAAATGGCCGATTTCCTTTTTGATATTATCGGGAATCCAGCCAAATCGGCGCTGGTAAAATGCTTCGATTGATTCGATTTTTTCCATGATGCTGAGGTTTAGAAGGTTTAAAAAGTTTAGTGGGTTTAGACCGGGGCAAAACTAAACCTCCTAAACCCACTAAACCTTCTAAACTTAATCACTTCTATTTCGCCACAAACTCCTTCCCGAACGAGTAGGTCAGCCCCACGTTCCATTCAAAATCCTTGGTGACAATATCCGATTTCAGCTTTTGGTTCACCATCGCACCCATGGAAAGCGGCCATTTCCGGTGCGCCAAGGTCAGGCCCGCCGCTGCGTAGAACCCGTCCAGTTCGTCAATTCGCAGGTAGTAAAACTGGGGGTTGAACCGCAGATAAACCTGCTTCATGAGCGGAATGTCGTTGAAATCGGAGCGGAGGGACAGGAAGTGGTTTGTGCTGTTCACCTCCGTCTCGATGCCCGTGCCGAACAGGTAATAAATACTGAGCGAAATATCCTTTTTGAGATGGTAAACAGGGATGATTTCCAGCGCCGGATAGAAGCGCCGGGCCTTGATGACGTCCTTCACCACGCCGTCCTCGGTGACGGTGGCGCTCCTGAAATTGATGGCCGGGGCATGCGTGCCCACCACGAACTCGAACTTTTCCTTTTTCACCAGTTTGTACCGCCAAATGAAGATAAACGACCACGGCTTGTAGTCCAGCATGGAGTACCAGACCTGCGGGTGGAAGCTGAAACGCCCCTTGTTCCGGCTGATGTTGAAGCCGGTCTGCACGGCGGGCTTGCCCAGCGAAAAGGTCGGCACGAACGAGAAGCCGTTGTTGTTGGCGTTGACGCTGCCGCTGAAGTGGAGGGTGGACTTGGTGGTGTCGGCGCTTTGCCCAATGGCGCTGGCCCCGAACAGCAAGAGACTGAAAATGAGGCTGTTGCGGAAGCCTGTCTTTTGATTCATGAACTCTAAATTGGTTATCAAATTCAAGCACAAAGAAACAAACAGCCGCAATTTTCACTCAATAAAAATCAAAGCAAAACTTACGAAAATCAAACAGCGCCGGGTAGTTTATGCCCCAAAACCTGCCTCGTCCGTGCAATACTCCACCGCCAACAGCCAAGCGATGGCCACCAGCAGGTTCAGCTTTTGCACAATCGGCAAATACGCCAGCCCCGTGCTGGTAAAATAAATGAGCGCAGTGCCGTACAGCGTGGCCAAATACAGCACCGACAAGGCTTTCAGCCAGTGCAGCTTGGTTTTGAAAATGAAGACCGTGGCATAAAACAGGGCCAGCATCAGCAGCGGGCCGGAGATGCGGACCGCCACATCGTGCAGCGGCGTGGCCACCAGCAGGGAGGCCAACATCGCCCCCACCCCAGCGTAACGGATGATATTGGCGGCGCTTTTTTGCGGGATTTTTGCCGCAAGGCGCACAAAAACCAAGGCCGCACTGGCGCACAGGCACCCCACCCCACCGACGGCCCAAGGATAGGCAGGATTCTCCGACCCGTTCACCGCCACGGGGTTCAGCAGGTTGCTCAGGTAGTTGTGCCGCCAACTGAAACCGACGCTCATCTCGTCGTGCTGCGAGCCGCCGGGGTACTGCGTGGCGGCGATGAACAAAAAGGCGAGGGCAAGGCCGATGCCGAACAAGGGCAGGTGTTTTTTTATCATTTTTTTGAAATAAGCGGCAAACTTATTTCCATGCACCCGCCTTCAAGCTTTTTGCCGACCGGACGCCATGATTTCTGGACAAACCCGGTTCACGGTTCAGTTACCTATTTAGGAGGTAACTCGAAGTTTAATGTTGTCAATTTAAGGAGAATACAATGTTACACATCTATCATCTTGTAACCCCTCGTTTTAACGAGGGGCCAGCGTAAGACCAAAAACCACATCTATCTTCTTTACAGAACATCAGCATCAAGATAATATGTGATGTTTTGAATAGAAGATAGATGTGAGGATAGGCAAGTTACCTCCTAAATCCTGCCCTTTATTATCAACGATTGAACGCCTTTTTGTACAGCGCAATCCAGTCCTCCACCGTCATCTTGCTGGCCAGCTCGCCGATGAGGCCCACGGGGATTTCCTGCGGCTTTTTGAAACGGACGCAGCTCTTGCCCATGTCCAGCTTGCCCTTCACCCGCTTGGCGTACTCGGTGGTGAACCAGTCCAGCAGCACGGGGTCGGCATACATGCCCATGTGATAGACGGCCACGAAGTTTTTTTGCGAAGCGATGCTCAAAAACGGCAGCGGCAGCTTGGGGTCGCAGTGGTAGCCCGCCGGGTAAAGCGAGTGCGGCACCACGTAGCCAATCATGCCGTAGCTCATGGCCTCCTCGAAGCCGGGCGGCAGGTTTTCTTGGATGGTTTGGCGCAGGGCGTTGATGGCTTCCTTGCGGTCGTCGGGCAATTGGGCCACGTACTGGTCGGGAGTGTCGGTGAAGATTTGCATGATGTCGAAGATTGCTATTTTGCGGTAAATTTCAGGTTTTTTCACCAAAATCACCCATGCCGATTTCCATCCGCCCTGCCACCCCCGCCGACGCCGACGCACTGAGCCTGCTCATCGCCGACAGCGCCCGTGCCAGCCTTGCCCCGCACTACTCCGGGGTGCAGCTAGCGGCGTTTTTGGATTATTATTCGCCTTCGGCAATGGCAGGGAAAATCGCCCGGCAGGCCGTGTTCTGTGCGGAAATGGGCGGCCAGCTCGTGGGCACGGTGGCGCTGGACACAGCAGGCAACGTGGTTGGTTTCTACACCCACGCCGACCACATGGGCCAGGGCATCGGCACGGCCATGATGCGGCACGTCGAAGCGTTTGCAAAGCAAAAAGGCCACCATGAAATCAGGCTCACGGCTTCGCCCGTCGGCTTGGGGTTTTATTACAAACACGGCTGGGAGCGGGTCAGCGACTTCGTGTTCCAGCACCTCGGCGTGGGCTTCGACGAGACGCTGATGCGGAAGCAATTTTAACATCAACCAATGAAATCAACCGACCAACTTTCACTCACCAAACTGCTCTATTTCGACGGGCTTGCGGGCTTGGTCGTGGGCATTTTCCTGTTGGCCATGCGGGAACCCATGTCTGGGTTGCTGGGCCTGCCCACCTGGCTGCTCACCTTGCAGGGCATCCTCAATCTCTGCTACGCCAGCTACTCGCTGCCGTTGGCCCGCCGTGGGCACCGACCCCGCTGGATGCTGTGGACGCTGGTGGTGGCAAATTTGGCCTACGCACTGTTCGCCGCCGTGCTGCTTACGCAATTTTACGCTAGCTGCACGGGGCTGGGCGTGGTCTATTTCCTGTTAGAAGTGGTCATCATCGGCGGGCTGGGCGTGGTGGAGTGGCTGGTCATCAAAAATCAATATTGAATGGAAACCCTTGTTTTTCAAACGCACAACGGAAAAATCATCGCCGAAATCAGCGAGCAGCACCCCAGCATCCGCAGCGTGGAGGATGTGATGGACTTTTGGGGCGACGTGCTGTACAACGGCAGCATTGGCGTCATCATCCCCAAGGGCGTTTTGAGCGGTGATTTCTTTGAGCTGAAAACAGGCTTGGCGGGCGAAATCCTGCAAAAATTCACGAATTATCACCTAAAACTGGCCATTATTGGCGATTTTGGCCAAGTGGAAAGCAAGAGCCTGCGTGATTTTATCTGGGAGAGCAACCAGCGCAGGCAGGTCAATTTTGTGGAAAGCCGGGAAGCAGCATTGGCGGCTTTCGGCCTGTGAGTTTCAACCAACCCGGTAATGCACCTGTACCATGCCCGACTCATACGCCTTCGAGCCGACCAGCTCCAATTGCCGCTCCGGTATGCCCTCTTGGAAGAGCCGAACCCCGCCGCCCAGCAGCACGGGTATGACGGAAATGATGATTTCGTCCAGAAGCCCCGCCTTGTAAAGCGTATTTGCCAATTGCGCCCCGCCATCGCAATAGATGACGCCGCCGGGCTTGGCTTTCAGTCCCCGTAACAGCTCGACCACATCGCCCGTGAAGAACTGCGTCCTGCCAATCGGTTCCCTCGCCGTTCGGGTGATGATGAAGGTCTCCTTCTCTGGGTGTGGCACGTCGTTGAGTACCTTGAACACCCAATCAAAGGTCTTGCGGCCCATGATGACCGTGTCCACTTGGCTGGTGAAGGCGGCATAGCCGTAGTCTTCACCCTCTTTTTGAACGGCGTCGAGGAAAGAAAGGTCATCGCCCGGCTTGGCGATGAAGCCGTCGAGGCTGGCGGCGATGTAGAGGATGAGCTTGCGGTTGTTCATGTTGGCAAATTGATTTTGTTGCATAAAATTCGTAAAAAAACGGTGCGTCATCCATTGAAAAACATGAATGAATAGCATTTCCGGCTGGTTTTTTTCACAAAATTAATCCTAAAGCATAGCAGAAAAGGTGGTAGGTAAAAAAGAAATTTAGCGGCGAAGTCAGGCCTGACTTTTGGGAATTTGCAACGCCAGATTGGTTATTGAGGCTTATGGCTATTTCAAAAAATCATAACAGATTAGCACGTTCTCACCACAACAAGGCAACTTTTACCTACTATACCGCACATGATACTTTGTGAAAATTGGGCAAGCTTGGGGTCTGCCTACCAAACTGGTGGAAATCCTGTACGTGGAAGGCATGCAACACCGCTTCCTTTCATTGATTGACAATTGCAAACCTGGGCATCCATTCTTCACACAAAACTTGGAACCAATGATAGCAAGACTTACCGCCCCCCGCTTTTTCTTCAATCTGACAAGTGCCACTTTGTTGTTATCGGCTTTTCTCAGTGTTGCCAAAGCCCAATGCCCCGGCCTCGGCTCCATCACGTTTAACGTTGTGGCAGGGCCTGTGCCCACGCTGGACTTCCCGACGAGCATTTGCAGCGGGCAGTCGGCCACCATCGCCGTCAATGAAATCTTTGAAAGCTATCTTTGGAGCACGGGCAGCACGGCCAGTTCCATCACGGTGAGCCAAAGCGGCACCTTCACCGTCACCGTCACCAATTCGGGAGGCTGCGAAGGCACCGCAAGCGCAACCGTTGCGGTCAACCCCAACCCCCTGCCAACCATCACAGGGCCTACCACAATTTGCCAGAACAACCCGGTCGTGCTCTCAGCGGCTGGCAGCTTCGCCAGTTGGGCATGGTCAACTGGCGAATCAACCCCCGACATAACCATATCAACCGCAGGCACGTATGCTGTCACCGTCACCGACGCCAACGGCTGTACCGGGACAGACGACGTAGTGGTGACGGCAAGCAGTTCCTCCACCCCACCTGAAATCACCTCCCAACCCTTCATCTGCGGGATAGTCACCCTCAACGCAGGGCCGGGTTACGCCAGTTACAACTGGTCAAATGGCGGCAATGCGCAGACCATCAACGTGCAAACGCCTGGCAATTACACCGTCACCGTCACCGATGCGGCAGGATGCACAGGCACCGACGCCATCAATGTGGACATTCCGCCACCAATTCCGGTACAAATCACAGGCCCCACGTCCATTTGCACGGGCGGCACGGCAATCCTGTCAGCTTCGCCGGGCTACCTGGCTTATTTTTGGTCAAACGGCTCCAATGCCCCCGCTATCACCATCACCCAGCCCGGCACCTACTCCGTCACAGCTACCGACATCAACAATTGCAACACAGCGGTAGGCATCAATATTATTGCAGATGGCAGCCTAACACCGCCAACGATATTGGGCAGCACAACGATTTGTAGCGGTGGCTCAACCGTGCTATCGCTCGCAGACAACTACCCCAGCATCCTTTGGTCGTCCGGGCAGACCACCCAGCAGATTACAGTAACAAACACAGGCACCTACAGCGTCACCGTTACCGATGTAAGCGGCTGCACGGCCTCCAGTTCAGTGACCGTAACCCAAGGTGGCCCGCTAAATTTCCCATTCAGTGCCTTGCCTTCTGGCTGTGGGCAGTTTATCCTTGAAGTAGGGGCCAGCTACCCCAGCATTCTATGGTCAACGGGCAGCACCGCACAGTCCATCATCGTGACCCAAAGCGGCCCCTATTCAGTCACGGTGACGGATGCGGGCGGTTGCACAGGTTCTATCCCGCTTACCATCATCATCCCACCCTCATCCGTTGTTCAAATCTCCGGCGGGCAATCCATCTGCTCAGGTGGCACTACGAACCTAACGGCCTCTCCCGGGTTTTTGGCTTATTCGTGGTCAAATGGGGTAAATACCGCCTCCAACGCCATCAACCAGCCCGGTACTTATACCGTAACCGCCACCGATGCCACAGGCTGCACCTCCACAGCAACGACCACCATCGGTGCCGTACCCAGCCCAACACCAGAACTGAGCCAGCCCGCCCCGATTTGCGCCGGGGAGACTGCCACCATTTCGGTCACGAACCCCATTTTTCAAAATTACAATTGGTCAAACGGCGGCACGGGCACTTCCATAACTGTTTCATCATCAGGCACTTATATAGTCACAGTCACCGATGCGACAGGCTGCACGGGCACGGCGGCAGCCGGTCTGACGGTTAGCCCAAGCCCCTTTGTTACTGCTTCGCAATTGCCCTTCCAATGCAACGGCTTGGCAGAACTGAGCGCCACGCCGGGCTTCCCAACCTACGCTTGGTCAAACGGCGAGAGCACGCCCAATATCACGGTCAACCAGCCCGGCAGCTACACCGTCACCGTCACGGGCGCCAGCGGATGCACGTCCACGGCCAACGTAGTCGCCAACGTTCCGACTGCGCCTCAGGTCAGCATCACGGGCGACCCCGATATTTGCGAAGGTACCAACGCCATCCTATCGGCAACGCCGGGCTTCGCCAGCTATTTTTGGAGCACTGGGCAAAGTGGCCCCAATATTTCCGTCAATGCAACGGGCACTTATTTCGTCACGGTCACCAATGGTTTCTCCTGCACGGCCACCAACTCCTTCAACGTGACGGCACAGCCGTCACCTGTGCCGCAAATTACTGGCCCGACCCAAATCTGTGCGGGCGGCACGGCTGTTTTCACCGCCACGGGTGGCCCATTTGCCAGTTATGCTTGGTCAAACGGAGGGCAAACACCCACCATCAGCACCGCTGCTCCTGGCAATTACGTACTCACCGTCACCAGTGCCAATGGCTGCACGGGCACGGCCAGCGTGGATTTGACGGTCGGCAACTCGTTGAACATCGCCCTGACCGAACTGCCCTACCAGTGCAATGGCGAAATCACCCTCGACGCCGGGGCGGGCTTTCAAAGCTATGCGTGGTCGAATGGCAGCAGCGCACAACTCGTGACGGTGACATCGAACGGCAATTTCACCGTGACCGTCACTGATGCAACCGGGTGCAGCGGGTCAGCCACGGCCTCGGTCAGCATACCCGCCCAGCCCCAAGCGAGCATCAGCGGCCCTGCCCAAATTTGCGAAGGCGAAAGCGCCGAGTTGATTGCCACGGCAGGTTTTGCCAATTACCTTTGGAGCAACGGCCAGCAGAACTCCAGCATCTTCGCAACAACAGCCGATACCTACTCCGTGACGGTCTCCGATTTTGATGGTTGCCAAGCCACCGCAAGTTTTGTACTTGATGAGAATACCAGCCCGCAACCAATCATTTCGGGCATTTCCACGATTTGCCAGAACAGTTCAACGCTTCTTTCGGCGGCAGGCAATTTTCAAACTTGGGCATGGTCAACTGGCCAAACAACCCCTGAAATTACGGCCTCAGCAGCCGGGGATTACACCGTCACCGTCACCAATGCCAGCGGCTGTACAGGGACGGATATGTTCTTGGTAATAGTGGGCGGCACCAACTTGCAACCTGAAATAACTTCCGAACCGCTAAAATGCAGGGTGGTCACACTTGATGCCGGAGCAGGTTATAGTAGCTATCTTTGGTCAAATGGTGATGATACACCCACCATAGATGTTGACCAAGACGGGGAATATTCCGTGACAGTGACTGATATTACTGGTTGCACGGGTGCAGACACCTTCAACGTCATTTTGCCATTGCCCACATTTGTAGATTTGACAGTCAGCGCTCCCCTTTGTCCGGGTGGCACTATAACCCTAACAGCATCAGCAGGTTTCGATGCATATATCTGGTCAAACGGAACGACAGGGGTGCCCTCCATCACCGTGACACAGCCCGGCGATTATTCAGTTACGGCAATTGATGTCAACAAATGCAATTCAGCAGATGGCGTACTTATCATAGAAGACTTTTTGCCGCCGCCGCAGATTCAGGGCAGCACGACTTTTTGCAGTGGTTCCTCCACCTTGCTGTCATTGAGCCAGAACTACCTCAACATCCTCTGGTCAACAGGGGAAACCACGCAGCAAATCACCGCCTCCACGGCTGGCACCTACGCCGTGACGGTCAGCGATGCGGGCGGTTGCACGGGCACGGCTTCCATCACGGTGACGACTTCCAGTTCGCTTTCGCCGCAGGTTAGTTCGCAGCAACTGGCTTGCAGCTTGTTCAGCCTCGACGCTGGCCCCGGCTACGCCAGCTACGCTTGGTCGGATGGCAGCAGCTCGCAGACGGTTCTTGTTTCACAAAACGGCCTCTACACCGTGACGGTCAGCGATGCGGGCGGCTGCACGGGCACGGCATCCGTTACGGTCACGCTGCCCACGCCAATCCAAGTTGCGATAACTGGCGAACCGACCATCTGCTCTGGAAATGCCGCCACCTTGACGGCCACGGTGGGCTTTCTCGCTTATTTTTGGTCGGATGGGGCCACTACCCAGCAAACGGCCGTAACGCAGGCTGGTCAATATTCCGTGACGGCCACTGACGTGAACGGCTGCAACACGGTGGCTGCCTTCACGGTCACGGCGGGCAGCTTGCCGCCGCCGCAGATTCAGGGCAGCACGACCTTTTGCAGCGGTTCTTCCACCTTGCTGTCGTTGAGTCAAGGCTATCCCAATATCCTTTGGTCAACAGGGGAAACCACGCAGCAAATCACTGTCTCCACGGCTGGCACCTACGCCGTGACGGTCAGCGATGCGGGCGGTTGCACGGGCACGGCTTCCGTGACGGTGACGACTGGTAGTTCGCTTTCGCCGCAAATCATTGCCCAGCCCTACGACTGCGACGGACAACTGACGCTCGACGCTGGGGCGGGTTTCCAGACCTACACTTGGTCGAATGGTGGCGCTTCGCAAACATTGGTTGTTTCACAAAATGGAAACTACGCTGTGACGGTAAGCGATGCGGGCGGCTGCACAGGCACGGCTGTTTTCAACGCCAGCATCCCGGCGCAGCAGCAGGTCGCAATAACGGGCGGCTCGTCCTTCTGCACGGGCGGTTCCAGCGTGCTGACGGCCTCGGCGGGCTTCCAGGATTACCTTTGGTCAAATGGCACGGCTGCCGCCGAAACGACGGTGACGCTGCCCGGCAATTACACCGTCACGGCCACCGACGCCAATGGCTGCACCTCCGTGGCCACTGTCACCGCCAGCGTAGGCAGTTTAACGCCGCCGCAGATTCAGGGCAGCACGACTTTTTGCACTGGTTCCTCCACCTTGCTTTCGTTGAGCCAAGGCTATCCCAATATCCTCTGGTCAACGGGAGAAAACTCGCAGCAAATCACCGCCTCCACGGCTGGTAACTATGCTGTGACGGTCAGCGATGCGGGCGGCTGCACGGGCACGGCTTCCGTTACGGTGACGACTGGTAGTTCGCTTTCGCCGCAAATCACCACCTTGCCCGTTACATGTGGCTTGGTCAATCTTGATGCAGGCCCCGGCTTTGCCAGTTATGCTTGGTCAGTTGGCAGCAGCTCGCAGACTTTACTTGTTTCACAAAATGGAAACTACACCGTGACGGTGAGCGATGCGGGCAGCTGCACGGGCACGGCTTCCGTTACGGTCACGCTGCCCACGCCAATCCAAGTTGCGATAACTGGCGAACCGACTATCTGCACGGGCAATGCCGCCACCTTGACGGCTACGGCGGGCTTTGTCGGCTATTTTTGGTCAAATGGAGCCACTGCCCAGCAAACCACCATCACACAGCCCGGTCAGTATTCCGTGACGGCCACCGATGTGAATGGCTGCAATTCGGTAGCTGCTTTCACCGTAGTAGGAGATTTCATCCTACCCCCACAAATATTGGGCAGTTCCATTATTTGCAACGGCAACCCTACGACCCTTGGCCTCTCTGCCAGCTACGACAACTACCTGTGGTCGAACGGCTCCACGAATTCCTTTATCACCGTCGCAACGCCAGGATTGGTGAGCGTAACTGTGACCTACACCAATGGCTGCTCAGGCGAAACCAGCATTGATATAACGGCAGGAAGTAACCTTGACCCGCAAGTGGTGCAGGTTTCCAACAATTGCAGCGGCTTGGTGGGGCTGGGCGTTGGCAATGCCTACGAGACTTATCTGT
>JALOMF010000162.1 GCA_025455635.1 Saprospiraceae bacterium
TACTGGGTTTGGTAGGTTTTGTCGTGCTTGATTTTCACGTAGTTGCCATTTCCTTTGCCGTAAGCAGCTTCTTCCACCACGCCATCGCCGATGGCGTAAATCGGAGTGCCGTGTGGAGCGGCATAATCGGTGCCAAGGTGCGGTCGTACCCTTTTCAGGATAGGGTGGAACCGACTGTGGTTGAACTTTGATGAAATCCGGGTGAACTTCAAAGGGGATTTCAAGAAACCTTTTTTTGCGGAAGCTCCCTCGTAGTCATAAAAGCCTTTCGTCTCACCGTCATCGAAATAGAAAGCATAGTAATCTTTGCCATCCCGCTGGTAGTGAGCGGCATAAACCTGACCAGAGCCTACCGCTTTTCCGTTGATGTATTTTTCTTGGTACAATAGCCTGAACTTGTCGCCCGGCTGAGTATGGCTGAAATCCACGTAGCATTCCAGTGCATCTTCCATCTTGGCAGCTGCTTCAGCGTCCACTTCGCTCTGGGAGAGTGCTGCCCAAAGTGAGCTTGAAATCTCGCCAGTGACAGATTTTAGTTCTGTTTCGACTTCACGCTCCACCTTTTGCACATTCAATTCTCCACTAAGGTTGAACACCACGTACTCAAATACGTTGGGTTCAAATATGAGGTGTCGTGGCTTGCCAGTGTTTCGGTCGAGGAGGAGGATATAGTCTTGCCCAACTCGCAGGCTGCGGTTGATATTGAAGACTCCATTTGAGTTCTTGACCAAAGTCTCGACGGAAAGCACATCTAGGCCGTGTTCGGCCATCAACGCTCCGAAGGTTTCGTTTTTCTGGATTTTGCCTTCTACGACTTGGAATGTGTCGAGTGCGAAGCCGTACTTCACAGTAGGTACGATGATGGGGAAAGCGCCAATTTGGCTTTCCATCATCGCCTCGTTTGATACCAACGAGGCGTCCATTGAATGGTCATCGTTCTTGACCGAAGGATAAAATATGGCGGCTGTGAGGCCGATTGCTGTTCCGAGTTTTACTAGTTTTTTCTTTTTATTTCGCAAACCCAAAATACCATACTTCAAAAAGCTACCCGAATTCTTGTAATCCACTGTTCTTTTTTTAAGTTAAAAAATAGGATGCTACGGTTTTTTGGCGAAAAGCCCCCACTCGTTTTTCACATCAGTGAAAAACAGTGTCTTTCGTAGCTTCCAGTAAGCAGGGAAATGAAATTGTGCCTCCCGTCCTTGTCTGGGCGTCTGTTATTGGATACGGCGGGTTGGTAGTCTTCGTTTCGTTAGATTATTCTTCCTTAAGCCGGGGCAAAGATAGAGCTACATGCCAAACTACAAAAAAACCAAGTATGAAAAAAGCTAACAGACAGAATATTCGATAGAAATAGAAGGTATTCACCGAAATTACTTTCTGAATAATTCGAAAAACAGCTCGTTGTTTGCCCTAGGCAGAATAGAATTTTTTGCCACAGAAAGGCGATTTATCACGAATTGGCTTGAAAACAATGATTCGTACTCCGCTGCGTCGCCCCCAAATGGTGGTCCCGGCTTTTCAAAGTGGCTGGCAAACAACAAGCCTGCCAAGGTTCCACCACTTACCAACAGGCTCGACATTTTGTCCACATAGCTGCTTCGAAGAGCCGGGGCGATGGCACAGAAAAAGGTCTGCTCCAACACCAAATCAAATTGGCCCTCCAGCTCAAAAAAGTCTTTGCAAATCAAGTGGGAGGCTGGAAAAGCGGGTGCCACTTTATGAAGGTGAACCAAAGCCTCCTCGGCCCAATCGCAGACAAAAACCTGCTCGAAACCCAACTGGTGCAAATAGACTGCCTCGTAAGCGTTGCCTGCGCCCGGTATCAAAACCCTCAAGTTTTTGTCCTGAATCACATCAACGTACTCCTTGATGGGGGGTGAAACGAATCCGATATCCCAAGGGGTATTTTGTTCTAGGTAGCGGGTGTTCCAGTAGGTTTTGTCTAATTCCATGTTTGTTTTTTGCACAAAAAAAGCTGTATCACAAGTCAATCCGAGGAAATTGTCTCCGACAATTATTTCGCCGACCGCAGTTGGTGCAGATTTACACAAATGGAAATCTGCACTTACTGCGGTCGAATGACTTTTGATACAGCCTCGCTTTTCTCCGTGCTTTTAGGTCAAATTATTGAACGTAAACTCGCTGGTCAGTGGCCAGTTTGTCGTCCTTGGTCATGCCGTTCAGCTCAAGAATCCGCTCAACGGACGTGTTGTATTGCTTTGCAATGCTGAACCAAGTATCGGTTGATTTCACCAAGTGGACGGTGATTGGACGATAGTAAACGTCTTTGTTGTCAATGGCCTTTGGTGTGCTCGTAGTTGTTGCGGTCGTCGTTGAATTGTTACCAATCACTTCGGTGGGTTGTTCGTAGGGCATTGGAGAGTCTTTGGTCGAAGTCTCTAAGGTAGGGCAGTTGCAGTCGCTGGTACGCAGCCGCTGGCCCACTCGCAGGGTCTCCGTTGCCGAAAGGCCATTCATTTTGCGGAAGCGTTCTTCGGTGTAGCCGTACATTTTGGCGAGGCTGATTACCGTTTCGCCAGCACGAACTTGGTGCTCTGCGGTCGGTTTGTTCCAAAAACCGGCACCCGAGTCTGTGTTGGTGTTAGTGGTGGTGCCACTGTTCGTCGTGGTGCCAGTGGTGGCCGGGCCTGTGGAACCGATGCCTGCTTGGCCTACTATGAGCCTTTGGCAAAGGCTGATGACGTTGCCATCGGAGAGCTTGTTCCAGCTTTGCAGTTGTGCGACTGGAACGCTGTATTTCCGTGAAATGGCGTAGAGCGTTTCCCCTTTTTGCACCACGTGGAAGCCAGGCTCATTGGTTGGTGCGCAAGGGTTGCTGTTGTTGGAAGTTGGTTTCGCAGCGGTTTTTCCGCCTTTTGTGTCGAGCTGGTCATAAGAGCTTGGGGTCTTGTTGGTTGTGGTGGCAGTAGAGCCATCGTAGAAACTTGCTTGAACCTTGTCGCATACTTCCGAAACCACAGACTTGAACTGCATGCCACCGATGCTTGCCAATCTGTACTCCTTGTCACGAATCACATCGTCCACGAAACCTGTTTTTGCGACCATGGCCCGCTCGACGATGCCCATTTCTGGCACTATGACATATTCCTTGAAGCTGCGGCTGTCCGCTGTTTCCTTTTTTTGGATGATGTAGCCTTTCAAGCACTGGTAGCTGATGGTGCCATCCAAATAAACGGCTGATTTTGAGCCGGGCAGTGCGAGGTTTATGCCTGAGACAGGATTGTTCAGGTTTAGTGAAAATTCGGCATCGTCGGCAATGAAATCCATTGTGCCCCCTTTGGTCACCAAGAAATTTGCCTTGTCCACCTTGGCCAGGTGGTAGTGGGTTTGCGTTTCACGTACCACGAAAATCTCGGTACTGCCATCGTTGATTTTGTTGACAAGGTTTTTGTCTATTTTCAGCGAATTGCAAAATGAAACTTTACCCGGCAGGTCTTTCACCCATGTTTTGGACTCTAGCCCAACGTCAAAACTGGCGAATTGCTGGTCGCTGGTTTTGACCGAATAAGAAACATAGGGGTTTTCCGAATCGCCGTCTGAATACTCAAAGCGGTTCATGCAGGTTTCGTCCATTTTGAGGTAAATGGTTTGGGCGGAGGCCGCCAGCACCGAACCACAAACTAGGATTGTAGGCAAAATTTTCCGAAGCATAGTATTACTTGTTTTTAAAGCGTTGATTTAGAAAGGTTTAGCAAAGGAAGGGAATTGCTGCCTTTTTTTCAAGTAAGTCGCCAAATGAGTGAAATGTTCGTTTGCACCTGCAAAAATTCCACCATTCTCAATTCAAACCGGGACGAAGGTGAATTTTGTGGTCACCCTTCCTTTTTCTTTAACAAATCATTAATCCAATTTCTACAACAGAACCCAACGGTTCAAAGTTTTAGTATCGTCTCTAATACAAAAAGAAACTACATCGCAAAACAGTAGATTTATGAACATCCGAGAAATGAAAATCGCACTTACAGTTGACCTGATAAATTTGCCAGGGTCACCTTCCGCCATAAATTCGGTTCAAAATACCATGAACCGCTACCACGCCGAGGCGGGGTCTTTCGTGGGCTACACCGAAGTTGGTGGAACTTTCTACGGCAATGGGCTTGAAGGCAAATCCGTGGCACTTCACTACGAAAACTTGACGCTCGACCTTGACCTCGTCACCAATGCCCATTCGAGTGAGCAATTCATCAAGGGATTCAACCTGAAAGAAAACTACGCCTGAAACGGCGCTGAAATACTTTTTTTTGTTCTTCCACAAGCCGAACCTTCCCTCCGGGTTCGGCTTTTTTTATTGCTCACGCCACCAAGTTTTGAGCATGAGCGCTTTGGTTTATAATATTTGATGATGTTCTTGCCTACCAGCAAACAGGAATTATCAACCGTTATCAGCCATGCCCAAAACTTGGCGGCGTAGGGTAATTGAAACTGGAGCCTCGCAGCCAAATATTTTTCAAAGAAAAAGCCCAAGCCCGGGTTCATCCAAGGCTTGGGCTTTTTAGTGCCTGCTTCCAATAGGCAAGACAACTTACTTCAGCAACGTAACATCACCTCTCAGGATGTCGCCGTTGGCAATGTTCAAACGGAGGATGTAGTAGTAAGTGGCTTGTGGCAATTCCTTGCCATCCATATTGGTGCCGCCCCAATCGTTGTTGTAGGGTTTTGCGGAGTAAACCACGTCGCCCCAGCGGTTGAAAATGATGATTTCGTTGTCCGGGAAGTCTTGCGTGACGTCCAGCAAAATGTCGAAAACGAAGACATCGTTCACGCCGTCGCCGTTTGGAGTGATGCCGTTTGGCACAGCCACATCTTCACAGTTTTCGTCTGGGTCTGCCGAAATATCAACGGTCAGCGTGGCCTCGTCGCAAAGGTCGGGGCAGGTGAGGTCGCATATTTCGTAGCTGATGAGGTACTCACCAACCATGCAAGTTTCCTTGGTGAAAGTCACTTGGCCACCATCACTTGGCAACAGGTTGACCACATCGTTGACGGCATTTGGTATCGCCGTTTCGATGACAATGGTATCGGTAGCCGCATCGTAGTCAGCACAGTTTTCCAGGGAAAGCGTCCAAATAAAAACATTGTTGCCAAACTGCAAGCCAGCAGCGGTCGTGGTGGCGGCTGTTGGGTCATCAAAGGTCGCACCCGTCGGGCTGCTCCAGCGACCCGTCGTGTTGGCAGGTAAGTTGCCCGCAACATTCGCTTCCGATGCGCAGTCGGTATAATCCACTGAGACCGTTGCAGGGTCTAGGTTGGAATTGTCTTGGATGACACTCACCGAGGCAGTTCCCACACAGTTGTTGGCGCTATTCGACACCGTAAGGAGGTATTCTCCGGGTTCAGTTACCGTTGTGGTCAGCGTTGAGGAAATCAGGTTTCCTTCACTGTCGGTCCAAGCTAGATTGTAACCTTGGCCCGTGCTGGAGCCTGTTCCGTCGAGTTCCACTTGGTCGTTACCACAGGAGAGAACGCCGTTTGCGACCGCAACTGCATCCACTTGCGTTGAAAGGTCGCTCACCACCACTGTATCAGTATCCATGCAGCCTTCGTTGCTGGACACTGTGAGTACGTAGGTGCCTGCACCTACTTCGATGATAGGCTCATCAGAAGTAAAGCTGCCGCCGATTTGCGACCAAGCATAGCTGCTGATACTGCCAGTAGAGCCTGTCCCGTCCAATGTGGCTGTGGTATTGATGCAATCCACGGTTGAGTCTGCGCCAGCGTTGGCATTCAAATTTGGTGTTCCGGCACTTACCGTCATCAAGTCAGGCACGGAGACGCAGCCGTTGTCGGTGGAGGTGATGGTCAGCGCATAAGTGCCCGGTTGTGAAACTGTGGGCATCAAGCTGGTCGGGTTTAGGATTGGCAAACCAGTCGGTATCGAAGTCCAAGATGCGGTGAAATTGACTGCGTTCGTGCTGCCATTCAAGGTAGTCGAACTGCCCGGGCAGGCCAATACCACGTCAGGGCCAGCATTTGCCGAAGGAGGATTGTCGTTGTCTTCTACCATTGCCGTATCTCGGCCCACGCAGCCTGTCAAAATATTTACCACCTGCATGATGTACTCGCCGGGGCATTGTACGGTTGGTGTTGCGGTGTTGCCGCCACTGATGCAGTTCACCCCAGCTGGGCCTACCCATTGGACTTGCAGATTTGGGTTGGTGCTGTCATAGCTGCCCTGCAAGGTCGGAGTTGCGTCAAAACAATTGATGGCTTGGTCAGCTCCTGCGTTGGATGCTGGTGGGATTGTGTTGTTGATGACGGTAACGGAGGCTGTTCCCGTGCAAGTGTTGGTGACATTGGTGACCACCAATTGGTAAGTACCGGGCTGGTTCACTTCAATCTGAAATCCAGTGCCAACGGCAGTCCCAGTTGAATTGAGCCATTGGTAACTGAAATTGCTGCCCATGGAGGAGCCAGTAGCTATCAAAGTGGAAGTATCAATTGTGCAGCTTATCGGGTTGGTTGAAAAACCTGCGGCGGTAGGCTGGGTGCTGAGGTTTAAGACAGCCACTTGGTCAATGGCGCTGCATCCGTTATTCGGGTTGAGGACCTCCAATTGGTAGGTGCCCGCCACATTGATGGTCGGTGTGAGGGTGCCTTGTGCCACCATTGCGCCAGTCGCAAAATTGGTCCAAGTGTATTCCATGCCGGGGGTAGAGGCGGTTCCGTCCAGTATCACGGAGTTCACCGTGCAGTTCAAGGTGTCGCTCGGGCCAGCGTCTGAGATGGGTTTTTCGGTATCCGGCGTGATGACCACCTCGTCCATTGCGGAGCAACCATTCAAAGTGTCGGTCACGGTCAGTTGGAAGGTTCCGCCAGAGCATGCGAAAATATTCGCCGCCTGTGGATTTCCACAAATCTGGCCACCGCCCACGGGCACCCAGTCATAGATGAAACTAGGCCCGGTGCTGGTAGTCGGCCCACCAATGGGCACCGATGTCTCGTTGCAACCAAGCAAATCATCAGCCCCTGCATCGGCCACTGGCGGGGTCATGTTCATTCCAACCACGATGGTGTCACGGCCTTGGCAGCCTGAAGTGGCACTGGTCAGGGTGAGGATGTACTCGCCCGCAGCGGTCACTTGCGGCATGAGGGTCGTCTCGGTGCCCGGCACCACGGCTGGCCCTGTCCACAGGGCTTCGTAGCCGAATGGCGAGTCGCTGCCATCGAGCATTACCGTGTCGAGCAGGCACGTGAGCAGGTCAATGGTGTCGTTGATGACAGGCACTGGGATGATGGATGGCGTGATTTGAACGGTGTCGGTGTCCGTGCAACCGGGCGTTGTGACGGTCAGCCTGTAAAGGCTGCCGCCGATGACTTCTGGCGTGATGTCGTTTTGTTGGCCAGGGATGACAAGGCCGCTTCCAATGCTTTGCCAGAGGTAAGTGCCGGGCGATGAACCTGTGCCGTTCAAAGTCATGAAAAAGCTGCCACAAGAGAAAATCGTGTCTTGGCCTGCGTTTGCAAACGTGGCATTGGCCGTGTATTCCACATTGAATGGCTGAACGATTTGCAGCGAGGGATTGAGCAAGTCGGTGATGGTCACGACGTAATTGCCCACGCAGAGGTTGGTCTGGTTGCTCGCCGTGGGGTTGTCGCAGGGGCCTGACCACTGGTAGGCGTACTGGCCGGAGCCACCGCTCACGGTCAGGTCAATGGCACCGTTGGGGGTGCCGCCGCAGCTCACGTTGGTCACGGTGTAGTCCACTAAATTTATGCTGCCGCTGACGCAAATACTGCCATTGTCCGTGTTGATGCTGAGGTTGGCGTTGCCAGTGGTTGCGCTCGTGATGAGATAGGGCTGTGGGAAATTGCTCACCGTCAAAGGACTGCACTCGCCCGAAGAACCCACCACCACAAAGCAAAGCTGCAAGACGCTGGTGCCGTTCGGCAGCGAAGTGCCAAGGATTTGGCTGCTGGCGGCCCAATCAACGGTGAGGTTGCCGTCGTCGGCATCGCTGTCGTCGTAGCTGTTGAGGTTGAAATTGGGCCATGTGCCAGTCGAAAGCAGCGTGTCGAAGTTCAAGATGTCGGGGTCCCAGTTGATGGAAAACTCGGTGTTGGTCAACTGGTTGAAGTTCTCCACGGTCAAGTCCACGCAAATCGTGGAGTTCTGGCCGGAGTATTCATCTGGGAACGATGTGCCGAAAATGAAAGGATTGGTAATGCAAACGCCACCAGGCTGACCGTTCAGGCCCACATTGCCCGCCAATCGGATCCTTCCGTCCCGATATTGGATCATGTCAGGATGGTGAATCACCCGATACTATCCAGGACAATGATGGGATCTATCTCAATGATGATGATG
>JALOMF010000163.1 GCA_025455635.1 Saprospiraceae bacterium
TTGAGTATACACCCCCTGCAACAACGTCGACTTCCCCGTCCCATTCCCCCCACTAAAGCACACCGTGTCCAACGGCGCACCCGCTTTCTCATGCCCCTCAGGGTAGGTCAGGTCAAGGTCAAAATCCTTGAACTGCTGAAAGTCGGGTATGATAAGGCGGCTGATTTTCATGCTGCTAGTTTTGGGCAAAATTAGGAATATTTGGTTGGGATTGCACAAAACTGCTCATTTCCAAATAAAGTGACATCAGTCCTCCCCTCTGACGATTCACACCCCCTATCTTTGCGCCCCCAAACCAAACCCCAAAAATCCCGTATCACCTAACCACAACCGCTTGCCACTGGCTACTCCCCATCCAGTATCCAGCTTCAAGCATCAAGCATCCAAAAATGGCAAAAGATTTCTTAGCAAAACTCCACCTCCAAGCCCAGAACCCCGGCACCAGCACCGGCCAAGTGGTGCATTCCAGCGCCGATTTCATTGAATCCTACAGCCCGGTGGACGGCCAGTTCATCGGCAGCGTGAGCCAGACCACCCGTGAGCAGTACGAAGCGGTGATGGCCAAGGCGCAGGAGGCATTCCTCGTTTGGCGACAAATGCCAGCGCCCAAGCGGGGCGAAATCGTGCGGCAGTACGGCGAGGAGCTGCGCAAATACAAAGAGCCGCTCGGCCAGCTCGTGAGCTACGAGATGGGCAAGAGCCTGCAAGAGGGCCTCGGCGAGGTGCAGGAAATGATTGACATCTGCGATTTTGCGGTCGGCCTCAGCCGCCAGCTTTACGGCCTCACCATGCACTCCGAGCGCCCCAACCACCGCATGTACGAGCAGTGGCACCCGCTCGGCGTGGTCGGCATCATCTCGGCGTTCAACTTCCCCGTGGCCGTTTGGTCGTGGAACTCCATGCTGGCACTCGTCTGCGGCGATGTCTGCATCTGGAAGCCATCGGAAAAAACGCCCCTCTGCGGCGTGGCCTGCCAGAATATTTTCCATAAGGTGTTGAAGGAAAACAACGTGCCTGAGGGCGTCGTCTGCCTCATCAACGGTGACTACCGGGTGGGCGAATGGATGACGCAGGACACCCGTGTGCCGCTCATCAGCGCCACGGGCAGTACCCGCATGGGCAAGATAGTGGGCCAAACCGTGGCGGGCCGCCTCGGTCGCAGCCTGCTAGAATTGGGCGGCAACAACGCCATCATCGTCACCCCCAGCGCCGACCTCGACGTGGTGCTCATCGGTGCCCTCTTCGGGGCGGTGGGCACGGCGGGCCAGCGCTGCACCACCACCCGCAGGCTCATCGTACACGAGAGCCAGTTCGAGGAGGTGAAAGCAAAAATGGCCAAGGCTTACGGCCAGCTCCGCATCGGCGACCCGCTCGACCAGCACAACCACGTCGGCCCGCTGATTGACAAGGCAGCGGTGAATGCTTACCTCAGCGCCATTGAACAGTGCAAGCAGCAAGGCGGCAATTTCATCGTGGAAGGCGGTGTATTGGATGGCCCCGGCTACGAGAGCGGCTGCTACGTGAAGCCGTGCATTGCGGAAGCCAGCAACGACATGGCCATCGTGCAGCACGAGACCTTTGCGCCGATTCTTTACCTGTTGAAATACAAGGACTTGGACGAGGCCATCGCCATCCAGAACGGCGTTCCGCAAGGTCTAAGCTCCGCCATCATGACCAACGACCTCCGGGAGGCCGAGAAATTCCTCAGCGTGGCGGGTTCCGATTGCGGCATCGCCAACGTGAACATCGGCACGAGCGGTGCGGAAATCGGTGGGGCATTCGGTGGTGAAAAAGAAACGGGCGGTGGCCGGGAGTCCGGCTCCGATTCCTGGAAGGCGTACATGCGCCGCCAGACGAACACCATCAATTACAGCAAGACGGTGCCGTTGGCGCAGGGGATTAAGTTTGATTTTTGAAATGCTAG
Organism: Saprospiraceae bacterium; assembly: GCA_025455635.1. Taxonomy (GTDB): domain Bacteria; phylum Bacteroidota; class Bacteroidia; order Chitinophagales; family Saprospiraceae; genus UBA6168. Next base: position 1,925 of record JALOMF010000163.1, read on the forward strand.
ATACTGGATTCTAGATACTGCCTGCCTGACGGCAGTCAGGGATAGCCGGGGTGTGGTGACATGCTCCGGCTATCTGCGTTTTATGGAAAAGCTCACGGCATACTGTAGTTTTGCGAAGCAATAAGTCAAGGTAGCTTTCCCACCATTTTTCTATTTTCGCCGCTTTCCTATATAACCACATGACTGTTTTTGCCGGACAGCTTTCCGAAAGTTGCGAACTTTCGGAAAGCTGTCCGGCAAAAACAGCCTTGGAGAAGTATAGCTTCCTTGTTTCGCTGTTTGCTACGCAACAATGAAGCAATAAAACAATCCAACCATGAAAATCATCTGCATAGGCCGCAACTACGCCGACCACGCCAAGGAACTGAACAACCCCGTGCCCGTGGGCAAGCCCGTGGTGTTCATGAAGCCGCCGTCGGCGCTGCTGGTGAACGAGAAGCCGTTCTACTACCCCGATTTCACCAAAGACTTGCACTACGAGTGCGAGGTGGTACTGAAAATCTGCAAGAATGGCAAGGCCGTGCAGCCGGCGTTTGCCGACACGTATTACGAGGAAGTGGCCCTCGGCATTGACTTCACGGCCCGTGACGTGCAGGAGGAACTGAAGAAAAAGGGACACCCCTGGGAAATCGCCAAGGGCTTCGACAACTCGGCGGTGCTGGGCAAGTTCGTTCCGCTACATCGAGTCAATAGTGGCGGCAATATTGAGTTCTTGCTGCGCAAAAACGGCCAGACCGTGCAGCACGGCAATACCCGTGACGTACTGTTCTCCTTCAACCAAATCATCTGCTACGTATCGCAGTATTTCAAGCTGTTGCAAGGCGACCTCATCTACACGGGCACACCTGCCGGGGTCGGCCCGGTGCAGATTGGCGATTTGCTGGAGGGTTTTGTGAAAATGGTGGACGGGAAGGAGGAGCAGTTGTTGAGTTGCGAAGTGAAGTGAGCGCGGTATGTAATAGAAATAGTTTATCTAGTGTCAGTGATTCCAGTGTCAAGCCCAGCTCGGGATATACTTTGAGTATTTCCTTGAGGCGCTATCTGGATCACTGAGTTTTATCATGCCTTCTTCAACAGTATCTTTTATGATTCTTGAGACAACAGATATATCCTTTTCTTCAACTTTAAAACGCTCTCGGAGAGTCTGATTTGTCATTGTTCCCGAAGAAACATATTTGAGGCAGCAATGCTGGTAGCAAGCTCTTATTTTTTCTTCTTTTGAAAGAAGTGAAAGCGGGCGATAGGAATAAAGCACCACTTTGGTTTGGTTCTCAAGTTCTTGAAAAGAAGGGGGAGGAAGATTGAATTGTTCGACTTGGAAAACTACTTTGTCTATGCCGCTTCCTTTTTCCTCGCAAATTCCAATTCGGCGCATGAATGCAGCAAGTTTTTCATTGCGAGACCGATATGAGTCAATAAAGCGGTTTGGGCTAACTATTGGGGTTCCTGGGTTGCTTATTTCTATTCTGTCAGAATAAAGCTCAATGGTCGGGTGTATTCCGGTAACCCTAAAATCTTGATGTATCAAAGCATTGGCTATCAATTCCCGCAGAGACAAAATTGGGTAGGTCGTTTTCTCATGCCTGATGCCACCTTTTTCGATTGACTCTTCAGTTGGAAGTTGGACTTCTATATATGTCATTAAAGATGCGAATCCTACAGCATAGCCTCGTTTGCCAGGAGCATCCTTTAGTGTTTTCAATTTATCCTTGCCTTCATACTTAATGAACCTTACGGCTTTCCTTGACAAAGCTTCAAAATTGTTCAAGTCTTTGGCCAACAGCAACGCACCTAAATTTGTGATGTTGAACCTCCCATTCGTCCGAGCAATCATTTTTTCGTTCAAAAGTCGTTCAATTACCCCTTCCCTCGATTCAGGGTATGGTATTTTGATAAGCTCGAAGAAGGTTTGTGTGTCAAGCAGTTCAATGATGTCCGATGCCCCAATATTGGAAAGCGCTATTTCAGATTCGAAAGATGAATGCACCTCATTTTGCCAGATTTTCCGCTCCTTGTCAGGGAATTCATTTAGCTTACGAGTGGTACTTCCTATTCGAATATATGCCTCTCTGTTAAACCTGACTGGTTGCAACGAAGCTGAGGGTATCTGGACAATAACTACAGGCTTTTCATTGTATTCAAATTCAAATAATCGGAAATCAATCTTTGGGTTTAAGCGGTGCAAAAGCCAACTTTCGATCGGTTCGTTTCCTACTTTTTCACTACTGGGCTTGAAGGTAGTACCAACTACCTTCAGTGTGCCATCTTCCACTCCAAAAATGATGTACCCAAATTGTTCGTGATGCAATGCGGCACTGTTGGAAAGTGCCGAAATGCGCTCACCTATCATTTCGGGATTCTTGTTGCTCTCCTTAAATTCCAACCATTCAGATTCCCTACCTGTTTTGAGCAGGCGGTCCATTAGGCTTATTGAATATTGATGCTGCATTTTTTATAGAATTTGCAAATAACGTGCAAATAAACAAAGCGCTGATAATCAAATGGTTAAGTCATAGGAAGGTGTAAAAACATCCTCTTCTTGCAAATAAACAACTTTTGGCAATGACTGTTCCAGCTTTGTGGCGTCATTTTGAATGATACGAAACAAAAACGGGCATCAGCCTTCCAGCCAATGCCCGCTCCTTATTTATCGTTTCCGAAGGAAAATCAAGCTTTCGTTGCCATCTCCACCTTCAAATTAAGTTCCTTCAATTGCGCCTCATCCAGTGCATCCGGCGCATCAATCATCATGTCCCGGCCCATGTTGTTCTTCGGGAAGGCGATGAAGTCCCGGATGCTCGTCTGGCCACGCATCACGGCGCAGAGGCGGTCGAGGCCGAAGGCGATGCCGCCGTGGGGCGGTGCGCCATACTCGAAGGCGCCGAGCAGGAAGCCGAATTGGCTCTCGGCCTGTTCGGGGGTGAAGCCGAGGAGGTTGAAGTTTTTTTCCTGTAACGCCCGGTCGTGGATACGGATGCTGCCGCCGCCGATTTCCACGCCGTTGAGCACGAGGTCGTAGGCATTGGCACGCAGGTTTTTCAGCGTCTCATGGTCGCCGGACATCATCTTTTCGGCATCCTCAGGCAGCGGTGCGGTGAAGGGGTGGTGCATCGCAAAAAAGCGCTGAGAATCCTCGTCCCACTCCAGCAGCGGGAAATTGACGACCCAGAGCGGCTTGAAGTCGCCCGCTTTCATCAGGCCCATGCGGCGGCCCATTTCGAGGCGCAGTTCGTTGAGCTGCTTGCGGGTCTTCTCAGCTTCGCCGCTCAGGACAAACATGATATCGCCCGGCTTGGCGCCCATTTTATCGGCAAATGCCTGCAACTGGTCTTCGCTGTAAAACTTGCTGGCGCTACTGCGGAAGCGGCCCATTTCGTCGTTCGGGTCGCTGTTGTATTTAATCCAAACGAGGCCCTTCGCCCCGATTTGTGGGCGCTGCATCCACTCCGTCAGGTCCTTGATGTGCTTGTTGGAAAACTCCTCGGCCTGCCCCTCGGCGCAAATGCCCACCACGAGTTCGGCACTGTCGAAAACGGAAAAGCCGTGGCCTTGTGCTACGCTGTTCAGCTCGCAGAACTCCATGCCGAAGCGGAGGTCCGGCTTGTCGGAGCCGTAGCGGGTCATGGCCTCGTCGTAGCTCATGCGGGGGAAATCGGCCATTTCGAGACCCAAAACGGACTTGAACAGGTGCTTGGTCAGCCCCTCAAAGGTGTTGAGAATGTCCTCACGGGTCACGAAGGCCATCTCGCAGTCTATTTGGGTGAACTCCGGCTGGCGGTCGGCCCGCAGGTCTTCGTCCCGGAAGCATTTCACGATTTGGAAATACTTGTCCATGCCCGCCACCATCAGGATTTGCTTGAAGGTCTGCGGCGACTGCGGCAGGGCGTAGAACTGTCCCGGATTCATTCGGGATGGCACCACGAAGTCACGTGCACCTTCGGGCGTGCTTTTGATGAGGTTCGGCGTCTCAATTTCCACAAAGCCCTCGCCGCTGAGGTGCTTGCGGGTTTCGATGGCCACCTGCGAGCGGAACATGAGGTTCTGCTGCACGGGCGAGCGGCGGATGTCGAGGTAGCGGTACTTCATGCGCAGCTCGTCGCCGCCGTCCGATTCGTCCTCGATGGTGAAGGGCGGGGTCTTGGAGGCGTTGAGGATGGTGAGGGATTTCACCTCGATTTCGATGTCGCCCGTCGAGCGGTTGGGGTTCTTGCTGGAGCGCTCCCGCACTTTGCCGGAGGCAGTGACGACGAACTCACGGCCCAGTTTGCGGGCTTGCCCGCAGAGCGCAGCGTCGTCGTCCATGTTGAAGACGAGCTGCGTGATGCCATAGCGGTCACGGAGGTCAACGAAAGTGAGGCCGCCGAAGTCACGCCCGGTCTGCACCCAGCCTGAGAGTGTCACTTCTTGTCCGACGTGTGAGATGCGGAGCTCGCCGCAGTTGTGGGTACGATACATGAATGATTTGATTTGAATGATGCTAGATTAATATTGTACTTTCCAGATGGATTTGGCGGTTTTGGCCAGACTTGCCTGTCGATGAATTATAGATTTAGGAGTCCAGTCGGTTGCATTAATCTCTTTGGAAAGCTGGTATTGGCTATTGGCGTAGGCCAATTTTTTTTCAGCAAATGGGTTCTGTGCTATTTGACGGTTGATTTTGGGTTCTAACAGTGTCAAATTGCCAATGGCAAAAGCATATTTATGGTGCTCTTCGGAAGTGAATTTTTCAGACCAATCTTCGCTTAGATTTTCTGGCAGAATATGCTCAATAGTCCCCTCGTCGGTTTCATAGTCATATTTTCCACCACCAATCTGGCCTTCCAGTTTGTATAAAATATAACGGGCCAATTTTTTTGTTCTATCTGTATTAATGGTATAAGTTGAAAAAAGGCTGTTGAAGTCTTCGTCTGCAATATAGATTTGATTCAATACCTCTTTGAAAACAGCTTTGGAGGAGTTTATAGTACCATAAAAGACGCCGTTTGCAGCTTTGTTGAAAGCACGTTCAGCATTCTTTGCGTGCCTTTTTGCGATAATATTATAACGGAAGGATATTACAACCACATCATTGAGTACCCGCTTAAACGACTCCCATTCCAAGTGTGTATAAGCTACTAACAACAGTGGTTTAAACTGCGTGACCCTGAACAATTTCAATGCGGCAATCAGTGGCGGGACTTCTTTGTCTTCTTTCCACAAATCGTCATAAGGGCTGCCTAGGGCACGATGGATATAGGCATATTTCTCTAGTTCGTCGAGCAGTGCAAACACTTGTTCCTCACTACTGACTTGCTGTCGAACGACTTTGAAGAGATTGTCACGGGGTATCAACTCCTGTCTGCTGTTGAGGAAATGCCGCAAAAAAGTAGGGAAATCCTGCATTCCAACGGTATCCGTGATTTTTTTCCACTGTGCTTTCACCAATTCTATATGGGATTCGATACGGGCAACCAAGGAAAATAGATAATTTTTGAGCAAATCCGTCGAAGTCAATTCAACACCTCTAGCATTCAAGGTCTCAAAAACAGTGTAGGCATTCAACTCATTTTCAACCACGATTTGAATGAACATTATGCGGTCGGCAATGGACTGGTCCAGGAATTTAGCCAATGTCTCCCCAGATGGGGTGTCACCAAAAAGTTCGTCGAGGCGTTCTTTGAAAAACTGGTAAGCCTTCCATAGCAAACGCTCAGAGTCGTTCAGTTTGGAGGCTAAAATGGGTGGCTTGAATTGGACGAGACGGTTTTGAAAAAACTGGTCGTTGTTTTCATTCAAGTACAGTTTGCTACCATACCTCAAAGAAGCGGGGTCTTTTTGTCCAATGAATTTGCTCATCAATAATTCAACCCGTTCCTTGTTTTCATCTGTTGGCTCACCCTCCTTTACCAAGGATTTGATTTTTTCTATCGTCGCCAATAACAAAAGGCTTAACGTGGTAAATCGTTGTTGCCCATCAATAATGAGGAACAGTTTATTCCCTTTGTTTTGAAGGACGACCGCCCCCATATAATGCTGCCCACCAGCTTGATAGATATCAACCACATCTGTCCAAAGGTCATCCCACTGGTCTTCCCCCCAAGAGTAGTCCCTTTGAAAAGGCGGCACTTTGTAAATTTTACCATTACCGAAGATTTCACCTAAGGAAACGGTCTTTGTGTCTAGCAGATTACTTTCAGTCATAGAAAGGATTTTTGCAAGCTTTTCTTAAAACTTGGCAAAAATAGCTTGTTCTACGCCAAAAGATTTCCCCTGTTTTCAAAATTGACACGTTTTTTGAAATAGGGCCTATGCTGGTGCTGCTGACAGCAAGCATTGACACCGCTCAGGGCACCACATACAAGGCTACTTCCCCTCCGATTCGGCGTTTTCCTTTGCACCCAAATCTTTTGAATTA
>JALOMF010000164.1 GCA_025455635.1 Saprospiraceae bacterium
AACCGGGCTTTGCAACTGCTCGTGGTAGCCGTGGGCAAGGTGCTCAACGGGCGTACCAATGCGGGTCGTCATGCCCGTGTGGAACTCGGTCAATTTTTCAATGTGGTTCATCAAGGCACCACCACCCGTGAGCACGAGGCCACCGATGAGCTTGCCTTCATAACCGCACCTGCGGATTTCCCATACCACATAGTCGAGCACTTCTTCCATGCGGGCCTGTATGATGCGGGCAAGGTTCTTTTCAGAAATCTCCTTGTGCTCCCTGCCTTTGAGGCCAGGTATAGTTATGATTCGATTGTCGTACACTTCTTCGGCCATGGCACTGCCAAATTTCACCTTCAGCTTCTCGGCTTGGTTCTGCATCACGTTGCAGCCCTCCTTGATGTCCTTGGTAATGACGCCGCCACCGAACGGGATGACCGCCGTGTGCCGGATGATGCCGTCCTTGAAGATGGTGATATCCGTGGTGCCGCCACCAATGTCCACCAAAGCCACGCCCGCTTCTTTTTCCTCTTCGGAAAGCACGGCTGCAGCACTGGCAATTGGCTCCAGCATCAGGCTTGCCACACGCAGGCCGGCCCGCTCCACGCATTTAACGATGTTTTGCGTAGCGGTGATTTGACCTGTGATGATATGGAAATTGGCCTCCAAGCGCACCCCACTCATGCCGATAGGGTCCACGATGCCTTGCTCGTCGTCCACGGTGTACTCTTGCGGGAGCACATGCAGGATTTTGTCGCCGGGAGGCAGCACGAGCTTGTACATGTCATTGACCAATTTGTCGATGTCACGTTGTCCGATTTCCGTGTGGATGTTGTCACGGGTGAGCAAGCCCCGGTGTTGGAGGCTCTTGATGTGCTGGCCTGCTATGCCAACATGTGCCACTCGGAACTCAGTGCCAGCCGCCCGTTGGGCCAAAGCAATGGCCTCGGAAATAGCTTTTACGGTTTTCTCGATGTTGCTGACGACGCCACGCATGACGCCCTCGCTTTCGACTTTGCCGACTCCGAGAATCTCAAGCCTGCCGTGCTCGTTCTTGCGGCCGGCAATGGCGCAGACTTTCGTGGTGCCGATGTCGAGGGCGACCACCAAATCCTGGGAGGAGAAGTTTGGATAATCCATAATCATGATTTTTAATGGCTCAATAGAATGAACTGGTTATGTATAAAACTCGAATGAAAACCGGAAACTAGAAATCGGGAATTGGGTGTGTTTCAAAGTGAGTGATGCCCAATTTCTAAATTTCCTTCTTCCTAATTTTTCCATTTCAAGGGTTTAGGCTGTTTGGAAAAAGATTTGAAAATTGAAAAACACAAGTATGCATAGACTGCCACAATTTCTCAATTTCTAATTTCTCAATTTCCATCAACCGGGTTATCTTCGCTCGCAAACCACTTGGTTCCGGTAGCGCAAATCAATCGTTTTGTACTTGCGCCAGCCTTCCCGGCTGAATCCTTCTTCGTAAAAGGTCTTCAATTTCTTGAACTTGCCTTCCACGTCGGCGTCCCATTTTCCAAGTATGATAGACTGGTCGCCTACTTTTGGCACCAGCACGAAATCGTTGTTTCCAGTGACGTGAACCTGTTCAAACATCGCCTTCCAGAGTGGGTCGGCGAGGATGTAGTTGGTCAGGTCAAAAAGGTCGTGCAGCACGCTGTTTTTCTTTTCCAAAAACTCCGGCGTGTGCGGTGGGATATTCCCTGTGGCCACCAGCGTCCTGGTGGTAAAGTGCCTCGACCAAGGCACCCTTGCGCCGCCGTTGTCTATATAATACTGTGCGCCCATTTTATCGAATACCCTCAAGATGGGTATCCGCTGTTCGATGTTTATCTTCACCTTGCTATCAGCGGTGAGCAGCACTTCGGCATTCTTTACGAAAAGGTTCTCCTCCAATGCCTGCTCTACGAAAGCCTCATCCACCGTAGAAGCCGTCATTTCATCCAACGACCCACCAATGGCCTTCTCCACCAGTCGAATCACGTCCATGCTGTCAATCAACAGCGCCCCATCCTCCAACGGCTCTACCTCTACCACCGTGGCACCTACCACTAGCTCCTTCTTCCTTGCCACTGCGCCCACGATGAGCATCAGGGTGAGGAAGCCCCCGCCTATCCAAGCGATGCGGCGGAAGGAGGATGATTTGTTTGCGTTGTCGAGCATAGAAGTTGTTTATTTTATCACGTCTTTCAGTATGTCAACGTGGTATGTTCTTACTTTACCATAACGTTCATCGTGTGCCGAACCAGTCGGAATTTTCTTTGCGCTACTGACTGCCACCGCTTTTTTGCCCCATTCTTTTGCCAAATGAAGTGGGCAAGCAATCCCGTTCAAGGCGCAGTAGCCAGCAATTGTATAATAATGGTCGTCAACACTTAGGATTTTGGCTTCCAGTTCGTCGAGCCGTTCCGCTGTGTCGTCCAGTTCTTTCCGCACGTCGGCGTTGATTTTTTCCTGCTCTTCCCACTGTTGGGCAAGCAGCCGAAGCGTTGCGGAGAAACCTGTTGCCGGAACTTCTTTAGTTCCGTTTTTCCTGTGGTCAGGAGTTCTTGTATCTTGTCGTACACCCAAAGTTCAAAAGCTGGTGAAAGCCAGGCTGCGAATTTTAGGGCCAGTTTTTCGTCCATCCAGGTGCCTTGGATTTCATTGTAGGCGTCTCCACCTTTTACAACTCTCAGTACTTCTCTCTTAGAACCGATATTCCAAATGGAATATCGGTTTTCTAGTAATTGAATGAAATCCCGTGCATGTTGAGATTTCAAAAAATTGCCTACCAACTTTCCAAACGGCTTCGCCATTTCCGTAGCATTAATCATCTTATTGCCATCGGCAAACTCAAAGGAAATCTTATGCCCTTCGTAGTCAATTTTGATGATATCTGCCATGTTTGTTCAGTTTTGAGTAGTGGCTATTTCCTGTTTTTAAGCATAAGTTTTATCGGCCTCACAAACGTATCAATATCCCCCGCCCCAATCGTCATCACCACGTCCAAGTCCTTGGTTTTCAGCAGTTCCAGCACATTTGCCTTTGTTGCCAAAACCCGGTTCGGGTTCTTCATTTTATCAAAAACAATTTCCGAAGTGACGCCCGGCATCGGTAGTTCCCGTGCAGGGTAGATGTCCATCAAGATGATCTCGTCCAATTTGTCAAGTTCCGTAGCGAAACCGTCCTGAAAGTCCCTCGTTCGGGAGTACAGGTGCGGCTGGAAGATGCCCGTTATGCGCCGACCGGGGAACAGTTCCCGTGCCGCTTGCACCGCCGCCCGGATTTCCGTTGGGTGGTGGGCGTAGTCGTCAATGAACACCGTGCGCTCGTCCCGATAGACGAACTCGAACCGCCTTTGGATGCCCTTGAAGCTGATGAGCGCCTTGCGGATGGCCTTCTCTGTCACTCCCAGTTGCAGCGCCACGGCGATGGCTGCGGTTGCGTTTTCGATATTGTGCCGCCCCGCCATTGAGAATTTCAGATTTCGGAATTCGGATTTCGGATTGGGGGCATCGGAATCCGTAATCCGCAATCCCAAATCCGCAATCACCTCGTAGCTCCGGCCCTCACCGCTCCCGCTTTTGGCGGGAAGAGCCTCCCAACTCCGGCCAGAGGCCGGAGCTACGAAGTCAAATACGAACATGCCATCCTCAACACGGATGTTGTCTGAGCGATATGTGCCTGACCCTAAGCCGAAAGTGGAAATTGCAACTCGGTTGGAAATATCAATCGTTTGATTGTCAAAGTGTTGCGTAAGTTCATCCTTAATAAAAACCTTGCCATTTGGCTTCGTTTTTTTAAGAAATTCCTTGAAACCAGTCTCCGCCACATTCTCGGCTGCGCCATAGATGTCAAGATGGTCGGGGTCCATGCTCAGTAGCACGGAAATTTCAGGCGAAAGCTGGAGGAAGCTGCGGTCATATTCGTCCGCTTCCACCACCACCCAGTCGCTGTCGCCGCCCACGTAATTCGACTTGAGGTTCTGTGCGATGCCGCCCAAAAACGCCGTACACTTCACGCCGCCTGTGCGCAAAATATGCGTCACGAGGGAGGAAGTCGTCGTCTTTCCATGCGTACCAGCCACGGCAATCGTGCGCTGGCTGCGGCTGATGATGCCTAGCACTTCCGCCCGTTTTTTCAAGGGAATGTTGCTATTTTGAAAATGCAGCAGTTCCTCAAAATCACGGGGGATGGCCGGCGTCCACACTACCAAGTCAAGTCCGGCGGGGATTTTCGTCAAATCCGCTGCACCGTAGTGAACCGTCATGCCCTCTTTCACCAACTTTTTGGTGAGGGTCGTCTCTGTTTTATCGTAGCCACTAACCTCGCAGCCTTTCATCAAAAAGTACCGGGCCAAGGCCGACATGCCGATGCCGCCGATGCCGAGGAAGTAGATTTTTTTGATGCTTTTTAGATTCACTCGATTTATTCGATTTACGATTTACGATTGGGGGCTTCTGCTTCAATCGCAAATTCAGTTTTATTTTTTCTGTACTGATTTTCTACTCGTTTTGATGGAAGCAACTGTGATTGAAAGTAGCTCATCTGCCTCTTTCCACAGCACTGCAACTGTGCTTCGTTTTTCAGGGATAAAAGCAACTATCATTTCAAGCCAGTATTGGGTTTCATCAAGTTCCTCTTCGACCATTTTCAATTTGTTGATGAAATCCGGTCCGGATTTTCCTCGACAAGCTGCCCTATAATTTGCGCCAGGCGAAGTACATGAGCGAACCAACTGATTCTTAATTGCCCGAATTTCAAAAAGGTCTGGAAGCTCTTTCAAAAACATGATGACCGCAATTCCAAACTCCTTAAATCGCTTTTTAAGTTTTTCTTCGTCCATAGCATGAATATTTTGGAGGTGCGACAATCGTAAATCGTAAATCGAGAAAATCGTAAATAATCAACGACCTATCAATTGAAGCAGCACCTTCGCAATTTCTTCCGCCGCATTCGGCTTCGCCAATTGCTTGATATTTCCACCTAAACGCTTTGCAAGCTCCTGATTTTCAAGGACTTCCAAAGCCGTCCAAAGCAACCGCTCCTTTGCCTCCACATCCTTCACCATCAATGCCGCCTGTTTTTCCACGAGGGCCAAGGCGTTCTTCGTCTGGTGGTCCTCCGCCACGTTTGGCGAAGGGACGAGGATGGACGGCTTTCCGACCAAGCACATCTCCGAGATGGTTAGCGCCCCAGCCCTACCTATGACCAAATCGGCTGCGGCGTAGGCCAAGTCCATCCGGTCAATGAAAGGTCGGGCTTGCACGTTGGGCAATTTGGCTGTTTCACAATGGCTGAAAGCCGCTTCGTAAAACTTGCCGATTTGCCAGAGCACTTGTACGTCCGAGCGTTCACGGAGCAGGTCGGTTGCAGCGGCCATTGCCTCGTTCAGCGTGCGAGCGCCGAGGCTGCCACCGAAAATGAAAATCGTTTTCTTCGAGGCATCCAAGCCGAAGTATTTCAGCCCTTCGTTGCGCTTGTTTTCCAAATTTTCAAAGACCTCCGAGCGAACTGGATTGCCCGTGAGCACGATTTTTTCCTTCGGAAAAAATTGGTCCATGCCCTCGTAAGCGACGCAGATTTTGGCGGCTTTTTTTGCCAAAATGCGGTTCGTCACGCCGGGGAAACCGTTTTGCTCTTGCAGCACTGTTGGGATGCCTGCTGCCCCTGCTGCGTTCAGCGTGGGGCCGCTTGCGTAGCCGCCGACACCCACTGCCACATCTGGTTGGAAGCGCCGAACGATTTGCCTCGCCTTCCAACTGCTGGCCATGAGCTTGAACGGGAACAAGAGGTTCTGCCATGTCAATTTCCGCTGGAAGCCGCTAATCCAAAGTCCTTCGATTGGATAGCCAGCTTTTGGAACTTTTTCCATCTCCAGCTTGCCTTGCGCCCCGACAAACAAAATCTCGGCGTCGGGCCTCAGTTTTTTCACTGCATCGGCGATGGCGATGGCGGGAAAAACATGCCCGCCTGTGCCACCTCCGCTAATTATTATTCTCATGGTCATTGTTCTGTAACACGGACTGCTAGTCCGTGCTTTCGTATCTGCACCACAGATTGCGGTCCTGTGGTTTTGACTAATTGTCCATTTCTAAGAAAAAGCCTGTTTAGCGTGGAAGCACGGACTGGCAGTCCGTGTTACTTTCGCTGACCACCGCCTTGTCCACCACCACCGCCTCGATTTTGGCCACCTTGTCCGCCACCACCTTGGTTGCCGCCGCCCCGGTTTTGACCACCACCACCGCCTCCTTGTTGACCGCCGCCGCCCCTGTTCTGGCCGCCCTGGTTGCCGCCACCTTGTTGGCCACCACCATCACGGCGCTGTTGTTGCTGGCCGCCGCCCTGTTGCGAAGCAGCTTGGGCTTGTTGTTGGCCACCACCACCTCCCGTTGGTGCAGTTGGGGCTTCTGTTGCGCCAGCCAAAGCTGATTGCGCAGCAGCTGCTTCGATGTAGCGGCTCACACTGAGTATGATGCCGAAAAAGATGCAGTTGAACAGCAGTGACGTTCCACCCCAAGATACTAGCGGCAACGTGAGACCACCGACTGGCACGAGGTGCACCGAAATGGCCATATTGGCCAGTGCTTGTATCACGATATTGAGGCTGAGGCCCACGGCCACCATTGCCCCAAAGGATTTTTCAGAGATGGTAACGAGCCTCGTCACCCGAAAAAACAACATGACATAGAGGCCGAGCAACAAGAAACTTCCCACGAGGCCGTACTCTTCGCAAAAAACGGCGAAGATGAAGTCGGCGTAAGGTGTGGGCAGGTAGTTGCGTTGGATGCTGTTGCCGGGGCCCATTCCGAAAAACTCCCCATTGGCGATGGCGATTTTGGCTTGCTGGTTTTGGAAAACGCCATCGCTGTTCCCCATGAACTCCTGCACCCTTGTAATCCAAGTGTCCACCCGTACGGCGTTCGGTGCAAATTTGTGCACGACCAACAAAAAGGCGAACGAAACCACCGCCATCAGTATCAACAAGGCCATGAACTTGAAGTCCACCCGTCCGATGAACATCATTGCGAAGCAAGTGGCAAATAGCACAATGGCCGTGCTCAAGTCGGCGGGCGCAATCAATCCGCAGATGATGATGATCGGCAGGATGATGGGCATGAACGCCTTGCTGAAGTCCTTGATATAGTCCTTGTGCCGGGTGATTTCACGGGACACGAGGAGTATAAGCGCCAGCTTCGCAAAGTCGGAAGTCTGGAAGGTCAGGTTGATGAATGGGATTTCAATCCAGCGACGGGCATGGTTGATGTCCTTGCCAAAAGCGAGCGTGAAAACCAGCAGGCCAAAGGCGATGAGCCATAGCCAAGGCGCCATCCGCATGAAGCGCATGTAAGGGGTCAAGTACGCCAAATACGCCAAGAACAATCCCAAGCCGAGCACGGCAATATGCTTCATCAAGTAGCCCGTGGTGTTGCCGCCACTGAGCTTGTAGGCGATGGTGCCTGTGCTGCTATATACCGTCAGGATGCTGAAAATGGACAGCACCGCCAGTATCATCCAGATGACCCGGTCGCCCCTTAATTCTGCGTAAAGTCTTGCTCCGAAATTCATTTTCTTGTGTTGCGTGATGGGACACAGATTGAACTGATTAAACAGATTTTCACGGATTATTAAATTAGTGTGAATCCGTTAAATCTGTTAAATCTGTGTCCAATCAAGTCATGCTTTCAAACCACGAACAGTGGCTTTGAATTGCTCGCCCCTGTCCATGTAATTCTTGAACAAATCGAAGCTCGCACAGGCCGGACTTAGCAACACCACATCGCCGCTTTCGGCATAAATGGTGGCTCGCTCGACCGCTTCTTTCGCACTGCGGGCTTCTTCTATATTTTTCAAAATGGGCGAAAAAACACCCATGAGTTTTTCGTTGTCAACCCCAAGGCAGATGAGTGCCTTCACCTTCTGCCGAACGAGGTCTTCGATGGGGCTGTAATCGTTGCCCTTGTCGGTGCCGCCCGCTATCCAGACCACGGGTTTGTCCATCGCTTTCAAAGCGAAAAAAACCGAGTCCACGTTGGTCGCTTTACTGTCGTTGATGTACTCGACGCCGTTGATTTCAGCGACAAACTCCAAGCGGTGCGGGTCGTTTACGAAGGTGTTCAAGCCTTCTTGTATCGCCTCGTCGCTCACCCCGACCGCCTTTGCGGCATGGATGGCGCAGCTTGCGTTGAAAAAGTTGTGTGGGCCTTTCAAAATGCAGCCCGTCATATCGTATTCCGAACCTGCGACCACCAACTTTTTCGTGCTGTCGAAATGGCTCGGTAGTTCTATCATGCGTGGTACTAGCTG
>JALOMF010000002.1 GCA_025455635.1 Saprospiraceae bacterium
GCGGAATAGGTGCTTGGTTTCTCCATCTTGGCCCTGGCCGCCCGCTGGTTTTGGGGCGGCCATGCCCAACTTCTGGAAAAACGACCTTCTGTCAAGCGTAGATACAGTCATGTTGCATGAAGTTTGGTGAAATAGCTTTTTTGGCGTCGTAAATCTGCGAGGAAAATTAGAAGATGTGGCGGTTTTCTGGAAAGTTTTGATTCGGAACGAAATGTACAGAAAAAACCCTACCGGAAATCGAAAAAAGCCAAAAATTAATGTCAGACCAGCGCCCAAAATTCGGAATTTCCCAATTTCGCAATAACCAACTTACCTTTGCCCGCATGGAATCACTCCCACAAAGCAACGTCTGCCACGAGCCTACCTACCGGGAACTCTTCTACGCGCATGCCCGGCACGTGCGCAATTTCCTTTTTTACAAAGGTGCCACTGCCAATGAGGCCGAAGACCTGGCGCAAGAGGCGTTCCTCCGCCTTTGGCGCGACTGTGCCAAAGTGCCGGTGGAAAAGGCCAAGAGCTACCTCTTCGCCGTGTCCGGCAATCTTTTTTTGGATGAAAAAAAGCACGAGCAGGTCGTCCTGAAATTCCAGCGGGCCGTCCCACAGGAAGAAGCCACCGAGGAGAACCCCCATTTTGACTTAGAAACCAAAGAGCTACAAGACCGCCTCGAAAAGGCCATCGCCCAATTGCCTGAAAACCAACGGGTTGTATTCCTGATGAACCGCATGGACAAAATGAAGTACGCCGAAATCGCAGCACACCTCGACCTCTCGGTGAAGGCCGTCGAGAAGCGGATGCACTTGGCGCTGGTAGAGCTGCGGCAGATTTTGAAGGGAATTTAGCGATTGCGGATCGCGGGATTGCGGATCGCGGATTGGGGGCGCTGGGTAGGGCTAGGGGCTGCTCAATCGTTTACTCAAAAGAGAATAAAGTAAAATGGAAAATAACGACCACGACGATATGATGAAACCAGCGGGCAGCGAAGACGACACGCTGCTGGCCCGCTGGCTGGCGGGCGAACTTTCGCCAGAGGACTTGGAGGCGCTTCGCAACCTCGAAGGCTACCCCGACTATGTGGAGATGCTGCACGCGCTGGAGGGCATGGAGCTGCCGGAGTTCTCCCCTACCCTTGCTTGGCAGAAGTTGCAGCCGCAGCTTGAAGTCGGCAGTCCACAGTCGGCAGTTGGCAGTCAGGGCGCTGCGCAAACCGAGGATGTGCCCAACCCATTGCCGAAGGCGACCAAACAGCCAGAAGTCGGCAGTCCACAGTTGGCAGTTGGCAGTCAGGGCACTGAGCAAACCGAAGTGGTGAAGCAAGTTGCACCCACCCTATTGCCGGAGGCGGCCAAACAGCCCGAAGCCAAAATCGTCGAAATCGGAGCAAAACAAGTGGCCAACCCGACGCTCCAATCCGAAATCCGCAATCCGAAAACGGAGTTTCACGCAAGTAAATCCGCAATCCGTTGGCTCGCCATCGCCGCCACCTTCCTCCTCGCCGTAGTGGGCATCTGGTGGTTCGCCAGCCGCGACCAGTTCAGCTTCACCGACACCGACTACGTGACCAAGGCCGGGGAAACCAAGGAAGTAAAGCTCCCCGACGGCTCGGTGGCCACCCTGAACGCGGTGTCGAAGCTGGGCTTCACGGCCAGCGACTGGACGGAAGCCCGCACGGTGGCGCTGGAGGGCGAGGCATATTTCAAGGCAAAAAAAGGCAAGACCTTCTCCGTGCGCACCGAGCAGGGCACGGTGGAGGTCGTGGGCACGGTGTTCAACGTGTTCGCCCGCGACGAGGAGCTGGAGGTGAAATGCGCCGAGGGCAAGGTGCAGGTCATCAACCCGGAAGGCACCGAGCGGGTTTTGCTGAAAAAAGGCGAACAAGTGTCCATCTTGGGGGGCAAAATGCAGAAGCGGCAGGGCTTGGCTTTTTACCCCAACTGGTTCAAGGGCGAGAGCGCCTTCCGCACCGCACCGCTCGAAAAAGTGTTCGGTGAAATGGAGCGGCAGTACGGCGTGGTGGTGCTGGCCGACAGCCTCGGCGAGCGCACGTTTTCTGGCAAATTCGTGCACGACGACCTGCAAAAAGCGGTGAAAATGGTGTGTGCGCCGATGAAGCTCAACTGCGAGGTGCGGGGGGATACGGTGTGGGTGAAATAGGCGACATAATTTCGCCCTAAATCATTGAATATCAATAAAATATGCCGAGTAATCTCCTGTTAGCGGTCGCTACAATTGCACATCTTTTCCTAGCTGTCACCACCACCAATGCCCAGCAACCCTCCCCCACCCTCTCCGCGAATTTCCGCGACACCGACCTGCGCGCAGCGCTCGATTTTTTTGAAAAAAAATACGCCATCTCCTTTTCCTTCGACGACGACGCCGTCCGAGGCAGGCGGGTCACCGCCCAGTTCAAAAACCTATCGCTCAACGAGGCCATGAAGCGCACCCTAGCTGGCACGGGCCTCGGCTTCGAAGTCGTTGACAATCAATATGTTTTGATAAAAAAACTGGACGAAAGACAGTCCGCAGTCACCAGTCCACAGTCCCCACCCCTACCACCTCCGCAGCTTGCGCTCTGCGGCACCATCCTCGACGCAGAAACCTTGGAGCCGCTGCCGGGCGCCACTGCCCACATTAAGGGCACATCACACGGCACCACCACCGAGGCGGATGGAAAATTCAAACTGGAGGGCGATTTCTCGAAGGACGATTCCCTGATAATCAGCTACTTGGGCTACCAGCAGCAGGCCCAATTGGTTCGTCCCCTACTCTTCAAGCCCTGCCAAAATTACCAGTTACGGCTCGACATGGTGAACATGCCGGACATCCTCATCACCGATTTTGCCACCGACATGATCAGCCTGGCCGATGGTGGCGCTGGCTTCAGTTTTGACAAGGAAAAAATGCCGACCCTGCCCGGCTGGGGCGAGCCGGACGTGCTGCGCAGCCTCCAACTGCTGCCCGGCATCAGTGCCGCCGACGAGAGCGGCTCCCGCCTCAACGTGCGCGGCGGCACCCCCGACCAGAACCTCGTGCTGATGGACGGCATACCCGTTTACCACACTGGGCATTTCTTTGGGCTGTACGATGCCTTCAATCCCTTCGTGGTGGACGAGGTGGACGTCTGGCGCGGCAATTTCGGGGCGGAATACGGCGGGCGCAATTCCAGCGTCATTGACATAAAATCGAAGCAGGGCTACGGCTCAAAGACCCGCTGGGGCATCGGCATGAACCTACTCAGCTTGCAAGGCTACGTGGATGTGCCGCTCAAAAAAGAACGGATGTCGCTGCTCTTCGCCTTCCGCCGCAGTTATATTGATGGCTTGCAGAGCACGGCCTACCAGAATTTTTTCAAGCAGATTTTCCAGAATGGCAAAGTGGCATTTCAAGAAGAGAATGCACGAAATAACGAATTCGTCACCTGGTTTCCCAACATCAACTTCGGCGACGTGAACCTCAAGCTGCGCTGGAAAGGCCGCACCACGCAGGAGAATGCCCTCAGCATCTACTCCTCCGGCGACCGCCTCGACTACCTGTATGCCTACGACGACAGCACATATTTTGCACGGGCGCAGGACGTGGTCGCCGCCGACAATTTCGGCATGAGCTGGCAGCACAGCGCCGACTGGTCGCCTGTTTTCAAGATAAAATACAAGGCCGCCCTGAGCGCCTACAAAAACGACTACGCCTTCACTTGGAACGAGGAACTGCGCGAGCGGCCCTTCATCTCCCGCTACACGACGCAGAACACCATGAACGAATTCAACGCCCACCTGCACCACGACTGGCAGCCCAGCGAGCGGCACCGCGTGGCATTCGGCTACCAGTTCACGGCACAGGAGGCATCGCTCGTGATCCGCGACACCAACGCCGTGAAGCTGGAGGGCAACCTACTGACCAACGACACGGTGCGCAGCGGCCTGCACACCTTCTACGCCGAGCTGGCCTACCAGGCCACCGAGCGCATCGACTTCACGCTGGGCCTTCGCGAGAATCTTTTCCCCGCCAGGGGGCTTTCCTACCTTGAGCCTCGGCTCCATTTCAATTGGTTCCCCTACGGGAAACAGCCGCTCGAAAACGGCAGCGGCAACCTCCGCGTGAAAGGCGGGCTGGGCCGCTATTGGCAGTTCGTTTTCCAAATCGTGGACTTCGGCGACCTCGGCGTGGGCGAGCCGCTCTGGGCCATCACCGACGAGAACATCCCCGCGCAGGAGCTTTGGCAAACGACCCTCGGCTTGAGCATGGAGACCAAGACCACCTTGCTCGACGTGGAGATTTACCACAAAAAAAACCGGAACCTCACCTCGCTCAACCTGCGCGTGGAACGCGGCTTCGAGCGCCCCTGGGCCTTCGACGGCGAGAGCACGGCCACGGGCCTCGATTTTTTGCTCCGCAACCGCTGGCGCAATTACAGCATCTGGCTGGCCTATTCGCTCGGCGAGGTGCGCTTGGAATACCCCGAACTGAACGGCGGCCTGCCCTACCCTGCCCGCCACGACGTGGCCCAGCGGCTGAACTGGGTCAACACTTATTCTTGGAAAAAATGGGAATTCGCCGCCAACCTGAGCTTGCGCAGCGGCACGCCCTACTCCACGCCCAGCGTCGTGCAGGTGCCCTGTCCCAAATGTACTGCCAGCAGCCAGACCTACGCACTCAGCTTCGACCAACTGAACACGGTCCGCCTGCCGAACAGCGCCCGCCTCGACCTCAGCGCCACCTGGAAATGGAAAAAACGCCGCAACCACGGCAAGCTCGGCATCGCCATCTACAATTTCACCAACCGCCAAAACCTGCTCGACAAGGACTACCTGCTGGAGACCCCGGCCCTCGACCAACCGCAGGACAGCTATAACCTTCGGGAACTTTACCGCTTGGCCGCTGGCGCTACGCCCAGCATTTTTGTGATGTCGGAGTGGTGACGGATTGTTTGGGGTGCACAGTTTGGCTTTACAATCAAAATGGCCTATTTTCGCAGGGCTTAGTTTTCAAACATGGTTTTTTGATGCGTACAGATACTGATTTTTTCAACAAAAAAGACCCATCGCCAGTAGCGATGCTACTGAGCATGAGCGCGCTCCGCAGCGAGCGCAAGTTGAGCCGGGAAGAGTACCTACGGGTCTGCGAGCAATATCCCGACTTGCACATCGAAAGGGAAAAAGATGGAAAAATTACGGTTATGTCACCAGTTTTAAAAGGCACGGGCAGGAGGGAATCAAACCTTCACGGGCTGCTATTCATTTGGTATTTCGGGCACAAATTGGGGGAATTATATGGCCCCTCGGCCGGCTTCGACCTGCCGGATGGCTCCACCAAACAGCCGGATGCTGCCTATATTTCACCTGAACGCCTCGCCGCAGCTGAAACTGACGAAGAGGAGGAGTTCGTTAAAATAGTCCCGGACTTCGTGGGAGAGGTGCGCTCCTCCACGGACAGCATTGGGGCCTTGCGCAAGAAAATGGCCAACTCTTGGATGAAGAACGGTGTGCGCCTCGGTTGGCTGATTGACCCGTACAACGAAAAGGCTTACATCTACAGGGCTGGCCAAAAAGACCCGGAAGTCGTGGCTGGCTTTGATAAAAAAACATTGGGGGGCGAAGACGTGCTGCCCGGATTCAGCATGGGCCTTGCCGAGTTCAAGGTAAAAAAGAAATGACCCCTGAACCAACAAGCTAGTCGCTCAATTTCCAATTTCAACCAATTCCAATGTTCTCGCCAACTATCGGACTCGTACTTTCTGGCGGCGGCGTGCGCGGCGTGGCGCACCTCGGCCTGCTCCAAGTGCTGGAAGAAATCGGCATCGAGCCGGTGGCCATCTCTGGCACGAGCGCCGGGGCACTGGTCGGCTCGCTGCGCGCCGCGGGGCACTCCATCGGCACCATCCTCGATTTTTTCAAGACGACCTCCATCTTCAAAATGGGCCTGTTCTCGGCGCGCAAGCCGGGGTTCATTGACACCGACAAGTTCATCCCCGTGCTGGGCGAGCTACTGCCCGAGGATTTTTCAGGCTTGCAGAAAAAGCTGTACGTGACGGCCACGGACATGGTCAGGGGCAGGCAGCGCACCTTCTCGCACGGCCCGCTCATACGCCCGGTGCTGGCCTCGGCGGCCTTCCCGGTGGTGTTCACGCCCGTGGAAATCGAGGGGCAGCTCTACACCGACGGCGGCGCGCTAAACAACTTCCCCGTGGAGCCGCTCACGGGCGAGTGCGAGCTGGTCATCGGCAGCAACGTGCACCCCTTCGAGGACATGCAACCCGCCGACATCAAGAACACGATGAAGGTCATGGAGCGGCTTTTCCACCTCAGCATCCACCACCACTCGGTGCAGAAGTACCACATGTGCAAGGTGGTGGTGGCGCCGAAAGAATTGGCCGGGTTCGGAGTCTTCGACCGTTCGCATTTCGATGAAATATTCGAAATCGGGTACAAGGCAGCCCTGGAGAAGCGGGAGGAATTGGAGGCACTAAAATAGTTTTTGAACATCGTCAATCTTACCTTGGCAAACCGAGTTGCGGCAGGGTTTTCGCAACTAAATTTATCCAAGGAAAATATTACAAATCCACACCGCCATGCGCATCATTTTACCATTGCTTATGCTGTTGAGCGCTTCGCTCAATGCCCAATCATTCGACAACGGCTTCCACTTCTACATGCCGCCCGGCGACAGCACGGCGCAGCGGTTCCTGCCCGAATTTGCGAAGCAGCCCATCACCCAGTTCGTGACCGTGGATGCCAACGGGCATTTTCAGGTGGGCGGCCAGCGGCAGCGGTTTTGGGGCACCAATTTGATTGAAGGCGCCTGTTTCCCCAGGAAAAACAAAGCCCCGTGGATTGCGGCCCGCTTGCGCAAGCTGGGCTTCAACCTCGTCCGTTTCACGGAAATGGACAACTACTGGGCAGGGGACAACGCCACCATCTTCCCGCAGGACGCTGGCACTACCCAAGTGCTCGATTTTTTCCAATTGGACAAGTTCCACTACTTCGTACACCACCTGAAGCAGCAGGGCGTCTATTCCTGCATCAACCTGCAATCGCAGCGGCAGTTCCAAGCGGGCGACGGCGTGCTGGGTGCTGACAGTATTCAGGACAACGGCAACGCCATCACCATTTTTGACCGCCAGCTCATCGCCCTGCAAAAAAGCTACGCACAGCAGCTGCTCACGCCCGTCAGCCTTTATACTGGGCTTTCCTTGGCCAACGACCCCGCCGTGGCCATGGTCGAAATCACGGACGAAAACAGCCTCTACAGCTACTGGCGCGGCGACCGCCTCCAGCATTTCACGCACGGCGAAGGCCAGCTCATGCAGCGCCACTGCGACACGCTCGACCTCCGCTGGAACCAGTTTTTGCAAAGCAAATACAGCTCGCAAGCCGCCCTTGCCGCCGCTTGGAACGCCCAAGCCAGCAGCCCTGGTGCCAACCAGCAGCTCCTCGACAACAATTTCGAGAACGGCAACCCCAACGATGACTGGAGGCTCGAACTACACGACGCCGCCGCCGCCACCCTCAGCATCGTACAAACCAATCCCTACGAAGGCCAAGACTGCGCCCGCGTGAGCGTGACGAACGTGACGGGCACGGGCTGGCACATCCAGTTCAAGCAGGAGGGGCTGAGCGTGGAGGCCGGAAAGGCATACACCGTGCGCTTCGCTGCACGTGCCGACCAGCAGGCTGGCATCTGGGCCTACACCATGCGCAACCTAGAGCCTTGGAACTGGTATGGTGCCAATTATACCGAACTAACGACTCAATGGCAAGAGTTCAGCTATTCCTTTATCGCACCGGAGGACAACACTGACTTCGTGCGGCTTGCTTTCAGTTTTGAGAACAACACCGGCAATTTTTATTTCGATAAAATAACACTCGCAGATGCTGGTGCAACAGGCGTAACTGCTGGCGAGAGCCTTGCCAACGGCACCATTCGCCGCTTCAACTATAGCGACCGGGCCAGCTACACGGGCACCCGAATCGCTGACATGACGGAGTTTTACCTGAAGCTCCAGCGCGACTATTTTAACGAAATGAAGAATTATTTAAATAACGAAATCGGGGTGAAAGCGCAAATCGGCGGTTCCAATGCACTCGGCGGCATCTCCGACGTGTACACCCACCAGGACATGGACTATATTGACGACCACGGCCTCTGGGACTACCCGAGGTGGAGCTACGATGGCACCAACTGGGTCTGGGAAGTGGCGAACGAATCCATGGTGAAAAGCGACTGGTACACCTCGCCCAACGATGTTTTCAGCGGCTTGGCCATCAAGGGCAAACCCTTCATCATCGGGCAGTATTACCAAGCCTACCCCAATATTTACCAAACGGAAATGATGCCCTGGATGTCGGCCTACGGTGCTTTTCACGATGCCGACGCCATTCTTTTTTACAACTACAACTACGACTACGACGAATGGGAGCGCGACATGGTGGACGACAACTATGCCATGCACCGCAACCCCACGCAGATGGCCCTCGCCCCCATGTACGGTTTTGCGTTCCGCAATGGGCTGATGTCTTCGATTGCCAACCCCATCACGCTGAACTACCCAGAGAGCTACCTCCTCGAACAAGCACCCATCGAAGACGACGCAGGCCGCTGGGGCACGTTCATCCCTTACAATTCCCGCTTGGCGCTCACCACGGCCATTCGTTCATCGTTCACGGGCACCGATGGCCCCGATTTCAGCCTGCTGCCCGATGGCCCCGGTATCCAAGCCACCACTGGCTCCGGCCAGACGACCATTGATGGCGAGGCGGGCATACTGACCACCGCCACGTCCAAGTTCGTGAGCATCACGGGTTTTTTGGATGAAAACGGGCCGCACGAGGCCGGGCCGCTGAAAGTGCTTTCGGGCAATGATTTTGCCGTGGTCAGCCTGCTCTCGCTCACCAACGACCCCGTGAACACTGCTGCTGAGAGCGTGCTCACCGTGTCGTCGAGGGCGCAAAACACGGGCATGACCTGGAACGGCAACAGCGTGCAGTTCGGTTGGGGCCAGCAGCCGACGGAGGTGAAGCCCATCGAGCTTTCGCTGGAATTGGCGCATGCCAAGAACCAACTGCGCATCTACCCGCTCACGCCAACGGGCGCCGAGGGCAGTTATTCGGTGGTGGCTGCGCAAAATGGCAGTTTCAGCTTCACCGTTGACCAATCAGCCGACGAGACCCTGTGGTACGGGCTTGCTTTCAGCGATGTGTCCGCCACTGACGATTTGGCTGCTGAAAACACCGTGCGCATCTCCCCGAACCCGGCCAACGAGCGCAGTTTCGTGGAGGTTTCGATGAAAACAGCCAGCCCGCTCCACGTGCGATTGCTGGACGTGAACGGGCGTTTTATCAAAACCGTTTACCAAAATGAAAACCCCGTGCTGACGGTGCGGGAGCGTATCGAAACGGGCGACTTGGCGAAGGGTGTCTATTTTGTGGAGTGCCTCGGCGGGGATTGGGTGAGGATGGAGAAACTGGTAGTGCAGTGAATTGACTGTCGCAGTAGGATAATTTAATGCCCGTTCTGGCCATGAAAAACGAACGCTGGCTGGGTTTACCCCCCAGCCAGCGTTCGTTTTTTATGGCATTTTCATAGCCACTCCGGCTCCGAACTCACCTCCATGCGCTCCCCCGTTTTCGGGTGGTCAAAAACGAGCCGATGCGAATGTAGGTAAATCATTTCGGGCGTTCGGATGGCCGACTTGCTTTCGTTGGACCGCTTGCCGATGGGGGTACCGCCGTATTTCCCATCGCCCAGCACTGGGCAACCGATGGCAGCCATTTGCGCCCTGATTTGGTGGTAGCGCCCTGTCAGCAGCGCTATTTCCACGAGGTTTTTCCCTTCGCTTTTATTCAAAACTTTGTAGCGCAAGCGGCATTCGTGCGCTGTCTTGGTGGTGGATTTGGCGAGCACGGCACGTTTCTCAGCATCGTCTTTGCGAAGCCAATGCACCAGTTCACCTTCGTCTTCGGGGGGGCAGTTTACGAGCATGGCGAGGTAAAACTTGCCCACCGTCCGCGCCTCGAATTGCGCCAGCAGGTTCTTCAGCGCAGCTTGGGTGGTACCGAAAAGTAGAACCCCGCTCACTGCCCGGTCGAGCCGATGTGCCAGCCCTGCCCTGAGCTGCTTTTTCCAAGGGTAGGTGCGTTTCAGGTAATCGCCTACCCAGTCCTCAGCGCAGAGGTTCCTGTGTTGGTCGGCATCGGACTGGAGGCCCGATGGCTTGTTTATGGCGAGTAGGTAATTGTCGTCGTGGAGTACCTGTGGTCGAGTCATTGTGATGTTTTGCTCATTGCGCCTTGAACCACTGCTCGCAGTAGGCTTGGACGCTGTTTTCGAGCAGTTGTTTGTAGTTGCTAGCTGTTTTAAAGCCTTCAAATGCGTCTTGGCGCTCCTTGCGAATGCGCTTGTACATATCGGGGAACTCTTTTTTGAAACTGTCAAAACTGAACACCGATTTTTCCTTTTGCGGCGTTGGTGTGTCCGTTTTGGGGGAAGGCGTAAAAAGGTCTCCCCCCTCCCCTACCCTATTCATCCGGTTGGCTTGCGTTGCCGTTTTCCGTTGAACGGAAAAAGCGGGTTGAGCGGTTTTTCCAATAGACTTTTCATCTTCGAGCAAGGCCCTGAACTCGGCGGCGGTGATAAGCTTGGCGCGCTCGCGGTTGGCGCGCTCATCGTCCTTTAGGCTTTTTTTCCTTGAGACCACCTGTTCGAGCAGTTGTGTGTAAAGGTTCGGCTCTTCAAAGCGGCGGTTGGTCACCCAGCCACCGAATGCTTTTACCTTTTCCTTTTGCCCTTTCACATTGGTTTTTTTCTCGAAAAAAGCGAGCATGAAAAGCACAAAATAGTCTTCGTAGCCCAGCAGTTCGCTGCCTTTTATGATGGGCAGCACCTCGTCGAGGGCGAAGACCATGCTCACGCCGTATTCGGTCAGGGTGTTGAAGGCACGGCGCTGCGCCTCTGTCAGCGACTCGATGCGCGATTGCAGGTCGTTCGCTGGCTTGGCCGTGGCCTTCTTGCGCACGGGTTCAGTGGTGGGGGCTTCTTCCTCGGCAGGTTCAGGCGTAAAGTCGGCCTTTTCATTGATGACGATGCGCATATCGGTGATGTTCCTGCCCTTTTTTATGAAGTCGTACTCGACGCGCAGATGGGTCTTCTCGTTGATTTCCTCGCGTGCCACGTCGAGTACTTTCCGCCGGAAATTGCGGAAGTCAGGGTACTTGTCCTGTATGCCTAGGCGCGATTTGAATTCCTTGATGCTGACCGCAAAGACATTGCGGCCATGCCGGATGTTTTCGAAGTAATACGCCTTGCACATCTGGTAAATGCGGATGCTGAAACCGCTCTTCATTTTGGCCACCTCCAAGAACTCGAAGCGGGTGAATCGTTCTTTCAGGCCCAGCAGAAAGGGCTTCATCTGTGGTGAAAAGCCGAACTCCACACAGAGGATGCCGTTTTCATCGTATTTTGGCACGGCACCCGCTACCCAGTTGATATGGCCGCGGAGGCGGTGGCCGTCCACCGTAAAGTCGGTCGGAAACGTGATTTTCTTGTCCGTGATGCTATCGAGCAGGTCGTCAAGGCGCTCGTAGAATGACCCGTGCTTCTTGGTCTCGTCCGATTTGAGGATGTACTCGATTTCGGAGACGGGCACGAGGTAGGTCTCAAAGTCACTGTCCTCGGGCCGCAGCAGTGTGGCCATGTAAAGGATGAGCTTTTGCTCACGGGGCGAGAGCTTGTACCGGGCGTTTTGGATGAACTGGTTGGCGATGGCCGCCACCTTTTTCGTCTTTTCCACTTGCATGGTCATAAACTTTACGTGTAAGGTCTGCAAGCGGGAATTTTTTTGGAAAATAGTATTCCTGAAAGTTCCCGACGAAGCAAGCAAGGAGGTTGATGTTTTCTAACCCGGCCAGACCTGCTTCATATTAACTGCGGCAAAATATTTCGTCGCGTGTACGTGTGCAACCAGTGGTGTACACTTTTTTTCCACATCTCCCACAGTAGGTACACCCCAATGAAAGAAAAGTGTCCATTCAACAAAAAATAACCCCACACGAGGTACACATGAGGTTAGGGATTTGACGAATCGCTGCCGATTTGCCATTGAAATTCCCATTCAAAATCTACTATCACTTGTTCAACACATCAGGAACACACCAAGCCCTAGCAACCACGCCACTTTCAAAATCGGGTACACACGAGCGAAACAAAGCTGCGCTACTTGCGTAAAATGCGCCCACTTTATGGACACATCGCCCACATGGCGTACACACAACGCTTTGCGCCGCTGGTATTTAGTTGATTATCAACGCATTATGGCGATGCCGACATAAATAAACATTGATGCCTGCCTCCATATCGCCCACAACGGGTACACAATTGCATCTCCCACGTGTGTCCATGATGTGTCAAAATGAGGGTTCCTGAAGCTAAATGGGCCTCACGGCTTCTTGCGCAGAAAGTGCCCATGCTCTATAAACAGTCCCCCAATTTACCATAAAAACCTAATAATCAGCCAATTACATAATTTTATGAAAAGCAGCGGTTCAATTTTCCAGATTAGAATGGCTCGTTGCCCACGAATACGCCCCACATCTGGTACACAACCCACAACAAAGGCACTCCCATCCCACATCAGCAACGCGAATACCCCCAACCGAGTACACTTGCTCCCCACCTAACGGACGCGGGATACCCACACCTGCTACACATCTCGCCCACATAAGGGATATGTAGCACCCTATCCAAGCACACGCATTACCCACCTGAGGTACACTTAAACAATCGTAAATTGCTGCAAATCAAAGATTTATATCTTTCCTAATTAATAAAATAAAAAAAACTAAAATGAAAACGCCTAAAAATTGAAAGCTAGAAGGGTTATTTTTTTTGTATTTTTTTGAATAGCGCATAACTGATGCTTTCTATTTACGGATTGTTTTCGACACCTACAGACATTGAACAGAACGCGCTCAACTCCATCCCACCTGAAGTGTACCCAATGTGTGCGGTTTTAGCGCTAGTTTGGGTTTTGGTCACTTTGCTCAAAACGGCCCCCCTGCACAAGCTCTTAGGACTTATCATGTACCATATTTTCGGCACTAAATCGCCCCATCGGGGTGCAATGTTGTTAGAAACTATCGCATTCCCTGCAATTCAGCCCCGTAGGGGCGTGACATGGCTCGATTCGTCATTAACATTTTGCCCCTGCGGGGAATGGGAAAGTTATGGGACATGCTAATGCGCTTTGGGGTGATTCGTGACCAAATGCGCAGTCGTATTCAATCAATATTCGTTAATTAACGATTTCGTTATTTACTTTTTTCTATAAATAAGCGCCCTACCCTATCCGATTTCATTGCGTCTATTTAGCTTTGCGGCTAAAACGTTATTGAGCGTTAAATCTACATTTCGTTATTTCTTTATCAAAAACAGAACTATGGCACTGGTCATTGGAGTCGTATCACAAAAAGGAGGCGTCGGAAAATCAACGGTAGCCCGCCTCACCGCCTGCAACTACGCCGTTAGCGAATGGACGGTCAAAATAGCAGACATGGACCTCTCGCAAGGCACTTGCACCAACTGGAACCGCCGCCGCCTGCAAAACGAAATAAGGCCGATGGTATCCGTCGAGCAGTTCGTCAACGTGAGCGATGCTTTGAAGCATGGCGACCGCTACGACCTCATCGTGTTCGACGGTGCACCCCACTCTACTTCCAAGACCCTTGACATCGCCAAGGCCAGCGACCTCGTGGTGCTGCCCACGGGCGTCTCCCTCGATGACCTGGAGCCGACCATCAAACTGGCGCACGAGCTGAAAAAGAACGGCGTCCCAGCCAAGAAAATCGCCATCGCCCTCTCCCGCATCGGCAACAGCGACGCAGAGCTAGCAGAAGGCATGGAATACGTGCGTGCCAGCGGCTACCACCTGCTGGATGGCGTCCTCTTTGAAAAGACCGCCGTGCGCCGCGCCTCCGACGAGGGCAAGTGCGCCACAGAGACGGGCTTCAAGTCCATCAACGAAAAGGCCGACGTGCTCGTGCAGGCCATCGTGAACCGGGTGGAGGAAGTTAAGTGATTTCGGATTGGCGATTGCGGATTTCGGATTGGGGCACTGCTCTATATTCTGACGTTGTAGAATTCGTTAAATCGTTATTTCGTTACCGCTCGTCTTGCTTGTAGCTGAATCAAGAAAGGTAGAAATCGTTAAAACGTTATTTCTTGACCGTTCATCCTGCTTGAACGTGATTTTTATGATAGAAGAATTCATTAAAGCGTTATTTCGTTATTCAACCTGTTGAGCAAGTTGAACGTATTTGTGAAAAAGAATGCAATGAATGGAATAAAATGAAACTTGGGAAAAATCCGTGCAAACTCGCTCAATCCGCCCTATCCGTGCTACCAACCTTGAGAAAAGAGAAAAAACGAAATCGTTAAATCGTTATTTCTATATCTTTGCCGGCGTCCCAAAGCAACCCAACAATCCCAGCAATCCTAACAATCCAACAATTTCAACCATCCAACAATCATTTCCTGTCATGGCAAAAATCAGCAAACCCCCCACCGCCAACCGAAAAGGAGCGCCACCGCCAGAGTTCGAGGCGCCGACCAACCTCGTGCGCAGCTCCGACCAAGACCTGCGCCCGCTCAATTTTAAAGTGCCCGCCGCCTTCAAGCGGGAGTTCAAGGCGTATGCCAACGAAATGGACATGAGCATGGTCACGCTGCTGACCACTTGCTTCGAGCATTTCAAGAGCACCCGGTAACGCTTTCGTTTTATCGTTAAATAACGCATTCGTTATTTCGTTTTTTCGTTGCTATTCTGCCCGATGTTTGAACCAAGTTTGGGCAAATGACTGGATGAGTCGGCAGGGCAGGGTAGCGGTGCGTTTTGATTTGAGCGGTTTTCCGCCGATTTGACGGGCTTAGGTGCGGCGGTTTAGGCTGTCTTTGTTGCGTCTGAAAATCTGCGCCCATATCTGCTTAAAATCAGGTGCGAGGTTTTGGCTGCTACCATGTACTGTTAACGAAAAAAAGAAATAACGAAAGAACGAAAAGTGGATTTCGCTTTTTCGTTAATGTAGTTGCTGCTAAACCAGGTTTTAAGCTTCACTGTTTTCTTTATTTCGTCATTTCGTTACCCGTTTTCAATCATGGAGAATGGCACACCACATTTCCTCTGCCTCCGCACCGTCATATACGTGAACATTGACCTGACAGCTGCCCGCAACTGGTGCGCCGATGTGCTGGGCTTCCAAACTTATTTCGACGAGCCATTCTACGTCGGCTTCAACGTCGGTGGCTAAGAGCTGGGCATCATGCCCGCCGAATAGCCGGGTGTGGGAGGGTTGCTCGCCTACTGGGGCGTGGAAAATGCAGAAACTGCCCACGCCCGGCTTTTGGAAAAAGGGGCCAGCGAGCGGGAAGTTGTCCAAGAGGTTGGCGGCGGCATGAAAGTAGCGACGGTGTTCGACCCGTTCGGGAATGTGCTGGGGGTGATTGAGACCCCGCACTTCAAGTAACAAGGTCTGGCTAACCGTGCATTGATTGAAAAGGTGGCAGTAAATTGGGAAGCAGGAAAGCACGGACTGGCAGTCCGTGTTACGATAGAATTCGTTATTTCGTTAAATCTTTATTCAAAAAATCATGGTTATCCTCATCAGCCTATTGCTTTTTGCCATTTTCTTGGCGCTTTCCGCCATCCATGTTTACTGGCTGCTCGGCGGCAAATGGGGCTTGGCTGCTTCAGTCCCGACCCACGCCGAAGGGCAGCCCTTGTTCAGGCCCGGCCCCGTGGCCATGCTAGTGGTGGCTGGTGGGCTGCTGTTGATGGGCTTGGCCATGCTCGTAAGGGGCGGGCTGATTCAAATTGATTGGCTGCCAGATAGGGTAGGGGAGTGGTCGGTCTGGGCGATTGCAGCTATTTTCCTGCTGAGGGCGATGGGCGATTTCCGGTACGTGGGGTTCTTCAAGAAGGAGAAGGGGTCGCTGTTTGCGAGGATGGACACGAAGTATTTTTCGCCGTTGTGCTTGTTGATTGGCTGCTTGGCGCTTTTGCTGCTACTAATTGCTTGAAGAAGATTTGTAGAATTCGTTATTTCGTTAAATCTGAAGTTCTTTCTCAAAGCAAACACTGTTCTCCACCCCCGCATACTGCCCAAAATTCTCAATGCGGGCATACCCGTTCTTGGTATAAAACGCCACGGCATCCGGCATCCGCAGCCCCGTCTCCAACACACAGCGGCCATAGCCAAGCTCGGCGGCCCAGTTCTCCAATTGGTTCAATACTTGCGGTGCCACGCCCTTGCCCCGCCATTCGGGCAGCACGTACATCCGTTTCACTTCCACGGTGCTTTCATCAAAAGGCTTGAAGGCACCACAACCGATGGGCGTATTGCCATCCAGCGCCACCACCACGTTTTGCAGGGCGGCTATCTTGTTGTATTGTGCATAAAATGCGTGCTCGTCCCCATCAATATGGGCAAGGTAGGCATCGAGGTGCCGGACGAGGGCGACGAAGCCGGGGTGCTCGGAGGTGGTGCGGTGAAGGCTCATACAGCTAGTATTTGAAGTATAAGTAGGTCATTGAAATTAGTTTGGATTTCGATTGAAGTCTAAGTTGTTCAAAATCAACGACTTGTGCCTCGTAAATCGTAAATCTACTTATAAAGCTAGTTTGTTACGGATTCGGACGGTTGACCCTGACCAGACGTTGCTCGAGGTCGTTTCCAACTGCCTTAATAGCTTCGTGAATCCTATGGGCGAGGGCGGGGCAGTTCCTATCTTCAGAGCAGATAATGATGCCGCAGTGCTCAGGGAAAAATCGGTGCAGTCGCTTAAAGTGCTGGTAATTGAAGGTAAGAACGGCCCTTTTTTCAGCAATGGCAAATGCCAGCACGTCCTCGTCTGGAATGCGCTTATTGGCATTTCCAGCAGCTTTTGAAGTAAGCACATCATGACCGAGGGCTTGAAGGTGCTCGACCGCCTCGTAGTAAAAATTCTCGTTGGAATAGAGCCGTGCCATCAGTTGTCTTCTTCGTTTTCCCTGATTTGTTCCTCGATTTCTGAAAGGTGCGCTCGGTAATAATTCCAAGCATTCTTCAAGTCCCGTGAAGAGATGGATGGGAAATTGTAGAGTATTTCCTTGTCGGTCATGCCCAGCCGACGGGAATTGACCAGCGACCAAACTGGAATCCTCGTCTTTGCGATACATGCATCTCCGCCACACACACCAGGCGTTTTTTCTATCCCCGGAAAATCGTTGGATAGGTCACTGATTACCCACTGCAATAGTTGGGCTTTTTCGCTGGCTGTCATCTTGGGAAGCAGCGTGGCTGCCGTTTGGAGTGCATTCATGTACTTGATATTTTAGTCAAAAATAGCCCTATTTGGCGATTTTAAGCAAGAAACGCTTAACAAATTTAGATTCAGCTTTAACGCCAATAAGCTTAACGCCGTTATTTATATAAAACGTTATTTCGTTATTTCTACATTCGCCTCCGCTGCCTTCCGCCGCCGCTCATGCACCGCTTTGTTGATGAAGTAAAACTGCACGGCTACCAGCACCATTGCCACCGTGACCACGATGCCCAGCAGCGGGTAGTTTTCGAGGAAGCCTGTCTCCGTTTTCACCACAATCATGCCTGCCACGGCAGTGGCGATGCCGCCCGAAACCTGTGCCACGCTGGAGTTGATGCCCATGAACGCCCCACGGTCGGCGGGGTCGGGCACGGCAGTGTTGAGCGCCGAGGACGAGATGATGCGGGAGGTGACGCCCACGAACAGCAGCGAGTTCAGGGCGATGGCCAGCCAGAGCGGTGTGATGCCGAGGTTGGTGTAGATGAGCACGAGGACGATGGTCAGCACCGACCCCGCCACGAAGACCCGGTAGGAGCCAATCTTATCCGACAGCTTGCCGATGAGCGGTCCGGCGACCATCGAGCAGACGCCCGTTACGAAGTAAATCAAGGGCAATTGTTCCATCATGAGGCCCATATTGCCCACGGCGAAGGCCGTTCCGAAGGGCATGAGCATATAGCCGCCCGTGGTGAGCAGGGTCGTGGCGATGAAGACTTGGAGGTAGCGCCTGTCCGACACGGTCTTGGCCATGTGGCCGAAGGCAGAGCGGTCGTTTTGCAGGGCAAGGTGGCCGTCCACGGGCTGCATTTTGAGGAAAATGGCCAGCCAAATCAGCACCGCCAGCCCGACAATCATCAGGAACGGCGCATGCCAGCCCCAAAGGTTGGCGAAGTACAGGCCGATGGGCAGCCCTAGTACCTGGCTGGAGGCGAAGGCCATTTGCACGTAGCCCATCACCCGGCCCCGCATTTGGAACGGGAACATGTCGGTGATGATGGCAAACGAAACGGAGCCGATGACGCCCCCGAAAATGCCCGTGACGATACGGGCCGCCAATAGCAGGTGGTAGCTCGGTGCAATGCCGCAGAGGAAGGTGCCGATGATGAAGCCCGTGTAGAAAAACACGAGTATTTTCTTGCGGTCGAAGCGGTCGGCGAAGCCCGAGGCCAGCAGCCCCGATGCCCCGGCGCTGAACGCATAAGCCGACACGACCCAGCCGAACTGCGCCGTGGTGATGTCCAGTTCCGTGAGCAGAATGGCCCCCAGCGGCGACAGCACCATGAAGTCCAGCACGATGGTAAACTGCGTGAGGGCCAGGATGGCGATGACGAATTTTTGGTAGGGGGTGAAGGTGGGTGTTGTCGTCGAGTTGGTCACAAGTTGGTCTATTTAAAAAATGGGTGCCTGTTTTGCGCAAGCAACCTTTTCCTAAAGCGAACGAAACGGAATTTAGTTTGATAGGGTAGGGGACTGTTTTTTCTCCAACCTATAACGCCCATACTTTGCCCCAAAAAGGAAAAGGCGTATGTTGCCCCATTGAAAAAACCGCATTTTATGAAAATCATCAACTTCGATACGCAGCGCACGGGCGAAAAGCCCCCCGGCTTCAGCGACCGACGGGAGCGCCTCCACCAAATCGTGTTCGAGTCCGATACCCGTGCGGGAAGGCTCTTCGACATCGTGTTATTGTGGATGATCGTGTTCAGCATCGTGCTGCTTATGCTGGAAACCGTGCCCTCCATCCAGGCCAAATGGGGCAAAACCTTGTATGCGCTCGAATGGGCCGTCACTGTGTTTTTCACCATCGAGTACCTGGTTAGGCTGTACAGTGTTTACAAGCCGATGAAGTACGTGACCAGCTTTTATGGCCTTGTGGACATTGCCTCCA
This sequence comes from Saprospiraceae bacterium, assembly GCA_025455635.1. Taxonomy (GTDB): domain Bacteria; phylum Bacteroidota; class Bacteroidia; order Chitinophagales; family Saprospiraceae; genus UBA6168. Next base: position 19,235 of record JALOMF010000002.1, read on the forward strand.
TCCTGCCCGTTTACCTCAGCCTGTTCGTCCCGGGTGCCCATACCCTCATGATTGTGCGCTCGCTGCGGCTGCTGCGGCTGTTCCGTATCTTCAAGATGAACGTCTTCCTCAACCAGGGCAACCAAATCGTGCGGGCCATCCGCATGAGCCGGGAAAAGATACTCGTGTTCACCTTCTTCGTATTGCTGATGGTGTTCGTGTTCGGTTCGGTCATGTACGTGATTGAACACAACGTAAATGAAGGCTTCGACAGCATACCCACCTCCATTTACTGGGCCATCGTGACCATCACCACGGTCGGCTATGGCGACATCAGCCCCGTCACGCCCCTTGGCAAGTTCTTCGCTTCGCTCATCATGCTGTTGGGCTATGCCGTCATCGCCGTGCCCACGGGCATCGTCACGTCATCTTTGGTGAATTTGGGGAGGAAACAGAGCGCCCAGCACTGCCCCGGCTGCAGCAGGGAGGGCCATGAGGAGGATGCGCTGTTTTGCAAGTATTGTGGGGTGGGGTTGGGGGAGTGAGCAAATTTTTCCTTATTAAATCGGCTTTGTCAAGTCATGCAGATAAAGACCTATAGCCTTGTTAGATGCGGAAATATCAGGTTTCCAGATTTATTCGGTTTTGCAAAAAAACAAGCTGTTTTAATATACCTTTTCGAGACTGGTTATTGAGAAAAGGTCAATAAATCAACCCCTTCCAACCCTGACCTGCCCGCTCAAGAACTGCTCTATCCTTGCGATTTGCAAATCAATATCCTTGATGCCTTTGACGTAGTGAATCAAGCTGCGCTTTTTCCCGTCTGTCAGCGCATCGTAGGCCGCTTTGGTGGCGGCGTCCTGTTCCAGCAAAACCAGCAACACTTCCGGTACCTCAACACCAAGCGGGTTCGGGTCTTCCGATAGTTCAAAATCAACTGGTTCGCCCAATGGCATCCCCAAAGCCTTGAACAACTTGGTGGAAATGATGATGAAGAAATTGCCGTCGCCGAGGTGGTTCAGCCCGCATGGGAACTTGAGCTTGCCTTCCTCCACCGAACAAATAAGCCGGGTAGCCTTTTTTCGCTCGAATAAATTGACCGTTTCGGCTTCAACGACTAGGTAATAATAGCCTCCTTTCCGTTTTTCCAGTTGCTGGATTGGGGCGGATAATTTTATGCTTGGCATGGGTGGAATGCAGCTAAGGGATGCAGGTAGCATTGGTTTTTGCGCAGCAATCGAAGCTGGCTAACTTGCGATTGCTGCGCAAAAAGTTAAAGTTCAATCATCACCCCCACACTAGGTATCGGCGTCCCCGTCTCCGCGCTCAACGATTTCAGCCTGTACCGCTGTTGCCCCGCCGGGGCGTCCGGGTTTTCGATGATGCCGCCGCCGATGGGGGTGCCGTTCTCGTCGAGCGGTCGGTCGAGGATGAGGGCGGGGATGCCGACGGCGTTGCCCGTGATGTTCTCGATGTCGAGGTAAACGTTCAGGCTCCAGCGGTCGAAGAACCAGCGCTTGTCAATGCGGAGGTCAATCGTGCTGCTCACGTCGCCGCGCTCGGTGTTCAGGCGGGAGAAGTCGGGCAGGCCGGAATTGCGCACGTTCCAACTGTCCACCAAGGCCGAGGCGTCGGAAAAGGGTGTGATGGGCAGCGCCGACTGGAATCGCCAATTGACGCCCGCTTCCCAGTTTTTGCCAAATTTTTTGCCCAAAGCCAAGTTCACGATGTGCCGTGCATCCCACGACGAGGGCACGTATTCGCCATTTTTATCCTCAAACTCGCTCTTGCCGAGCGTGTAGCTGGCGATGCCGTAAAAACCCTTGTACAGCCGCTGTTGGAACAAAAACTCGATGCCGTAGGTGCGGCCCTCGCTGCGGCTCACGGCGGGTTCGTTGCCGATGATGCCGAAATCGCCGCCGAGGTTGGCCAAGGTGAGGCTGTCGCGCAATAGGAAGGGGTAGTCGGCGTATTTCTTGAAATAACCTTCCACCGAGATTTTGCCGTTCGTCTTGGTGTTCCAGGCGAAGCCTGCCACTGCATGGTCGGCCCGTATGTATTGGATATTGTTCTGTTTGTTCACAAAAACGCCGCCTTCTTGGTAGCCGAGGATGGTATAGGGCGGGAGTTGGAAATAGCGGCCCGCGTTGAAATTGAACGAAAGCTGCTCCGAAAACGAGTAGGAGGCCGAGAAGCGGGGCGAGAACTGTTCCAGCGGGTTGTTCATGTCGTCGGAATAAGAATTGGCGTCCATGCGGGCACCGAGCGAGAGCACGAGGCGGTCGCTGAGGTAGTTGCGGCTCACCTGTCCGAACAGCGCGTATTTGTTCATGTCGAACTCGCCGCGGTAGTCCACCGTCTGCGGGCCGGCGCTCGTGAAGATGCGGTTGAAAGTGCGGTTGTTGTACTTCACGAACTCGTAGCCAGCGCCGTAATTCACCTTGAAATCCCCGTAGCGGCTGGTGTTTTCCACCCGGAACTTGTTCTCGATTTCCTGCGATTTATAGTCCAGCACGAGGTTGTCTTCCGAGCTTTCGTCGTTTTTGAAATACTTCACGGCCTCGTTGTTCAGCATATTGCGGCTGGCCACCACGGTCCAGTAGCCTTTCGTTCCGTAATGCTTGTAAACAAGGCCGTTCGTGTAGTTCCACTGCGTGTTCACGGGCAATTGGTCGAGGATGAACTGCTGGTCCTCGGTCTCGTTGGCGTCGAGGTTCAGCTCGAAATCGTCAATGGCGCCCAGGCCGACGAAATAGATTTCGTTCTTCTGGTTGATTTTATGCTTCACCTTGGCCTGGAAGTCGTTGTAGGTGGGCAAAAACGGCAACTCCAACGCTTGGAACAGGAACTGCAGGTACGAGCGCCGGGCCGAGAGCAGGAAGGTCGTTTTCTCGCCGATGGGGCCGTCCAGGGTGAGGCCAGCGTCGGAGGCACCGAGCATGAAGGTCGCCCCCAGCTTATCGGTTCGGCCATCGGGCTGCCGGAAGTTGAAGGCGGAGCTGAGCGTGTTCCCCCGATTGGCGGGGAAAGCGCCGCTATAAAAATCCACTTCCGAGATAAAGTTCACGTTGATGAGGCCAACCGGGCCGCCGCTGCTGCCCTGCGTGGCGAAGTGGTTGATGTTCGGCACCTCCACGTCGTCGAGGAAGAAGCGGTTCTCGTTGGGTGCGCCGCCGCGAATGATAAGGTCGTTGCGGAAGCTGGCCGTCGTCGTGACGCCGGGCAGGGTCTGTACCACTTTCGAGATGTCGCGGTTGCCGCCGGGGTTGCGCTGGATTTCCGCCACGCCGAGGGTGCGCAGGCTGAGGGGGCTTTCCTCCGGCTTTTTGAAGGGCGAAGCCTTCACCACCACTTCCTGCAAATCAGCACTTTGCTCTTCCAGTTTAAAATTGACGATGGCGGGCTTCGAGTTCATCACCTGTATTTCGGCCTGCGTCTGGTCGTTGAAGCCGACGAAGCTGGCCTGCACGTTGTAGAGGCCGGGGGCGAGGCCCGTTATTTCGTAGTTGCCGTTCTCGTCGGTGGTGGTCCCGGCGTCGGTGCCGACTGCGATGACGTTTGCAAAAATGATGGGTTCGTTGGTCAGGGCATTGGTGATGGTGCCGCGGATGCTGCCCGTTTGGGCGAAAATGGTGAGGGTGGCCAGCAGGGTGGCCAGGGTGGTGAAAAAGGTTTTTTTCATGATGATTTTAGTGTGAAAAAGCCCCTGCTTGTGGCAGTGGTACAGTCGGTTGGTTAAATGCTTGAAACGTTTTTTGGTTCACGAGTACGCGAGGAGGATGGTACACGGATTGGACGGATTTGACTGATTTGCACAGATAAAATCCGTGTTCATCCGCCAAATCCGTCCAATCCGTGTAACCATCCTCCTCGCGGTAATCACCTCCGAATCGGCACCCAAATCTCCTCTTCCGAGTCCGGGCTGTCCTGTTTGTACTGCTCTCCGAGCAGCTCAAAATGTGGCCTTTCGTCCAGCAGGTACCCCGATTGCGGCAGCCACTCGGCATAAATATATTGGAAAATGGCGGTGTCCATGCCCCGGTGCGGGAACACGGCGTACAGCCCGCCCGGCAGCGTGAAGCCCTCCATTCCTTCGGGGATATTTTCAAAATCGGCAACCTCCACGGCGGCCCATTTCACGAACTCATTTTGCGAAGCAAAACGCACGAAATACCCGGCGGGATAGACTTGAAGCGAGTACAAATCGGTGCCGACGGCGTGCTGCACTTCCCGTCGGCGGGGCATGAAGCTGCCCCAGAGCTGGCCCGTCAGGTTGTTGGTGAGGGACATGGTGAGGTGTTTGCCCACGAGTTTTTTCGCTGAAAGTGTAGTAATGGTTGGCTGCATGGTTCAGTTTCAGTCCAGTTCCTCGATGCTAAGGCCCCAATCGCCCACGATTTTCACCAAGGCATTGCTTTCCAAGGCGTCGCCCTGCACCCGGAGTACCCGGTCGCAGTCCTCAAGGTCAAGGGTGCACCGCTCGACGCCGGGCACGGATTCCAGCGCTTGGCAAAGTGCCCGTGCTTCGTGTTGAAGGTAGATATTGGATTTAAAAACAAGCACGTCAGCCATGTTAAGGTTTGTTTTTCTTACTAAAATTCGAGAATATTGGTAGTGGGGATAAGGTCTTGTGGTGCTGGTTTAAAACCGAGCACCCCCATCGCCCGCTCCCCACCAACAATGACGAATAACTAGCTGATAATACTTTAAATCAGGTGCTACATACTTTGTTCATCTGCGCTCGGCCCGTAGCTGCCCGGAATCGGGATGTCGAGCAGGCGCAAGTAAACGCCCAACTGCGCCCGGTGGTGGATGATTTGGCTGATGGTCATGCGCACCACGCCCCAGCGGTCGGTGTCCCAGAGCACCATTTCGCCGTGGCGCATTACCCAGCGCTCGCCGAAGCGGGCCGTGTTTTCTTCGATGAGTTGGGCCTTGCCGTCCACGAGGCTTTTCTCGAAAATTTCCAAGATTTCGTCGGCGCTGCTCACTTTTTTTGGCTCCCAACTACTGACGGCGAAGTCAATTCCGTCCATGTTGAAGGCCATGGCAGCCCAGGTTGGCATCTCGGCGATGTGCATGGCGAGCGGCCCCATTTTCATGCTTTTTTCGTGGGGTGCCCAGTCGAGTTTGTCAGTGGGGACAAGCGCCAGCATTTTGCGGGTGGTAGTGGCTTCTTCTTCCAACTCTTTGATTAACAATGAGATAATCGTCATAATGATTTAAGTTTTGATGAATAATGGGGCAAAGATGGAAGTGGGCACTGACAGCTGTGTGTCAGTGGGATTTTGGCTTTTTGAAAAAAAATGTTTAAAAAAGGAAAAATATTTTCATTCACCCAAAGCCTTCTCAATCCCCCTGTCCGGCACCACCCAAACCACGGCTACCGCAGCAAACAAGAACAAGGAAATGCCCGGTTTCCAAAATGCAATCGGAATAGCGGCGAGATAGGCCAATTGCGAAGCGATGCCCTTGATTCTTACCTTTTCCATGGCGGCCATCAGTTTTTCGTCGTGCTTTTGGCTTCTTGCGATCACCTGTTGCAAGGCAAAAAACGCCATGCCAGCCAGCGCCAGCATGATGGCGTAAACCACCACCGTGTTCGTCTCGAAATGGTTTTCGCCCATCCAAGCCGTTGCCATCGGCACCAATGACAGGAAGAACAGCAAGAGCATGTTCGTCCAGATAATGCCAGAATTCACTTGCCGGACGGTGTGCAGTAGGTGGTGGTGGTTGCCCCAATAAATGCCGACATAGACAAAACTCAGTAGGTAGCTGAAAAAGACAGGCCAAAGTTTCAGGAGTTCGCCCCAATCCGAGCTGTGCGGTACTTTGATTTCCAAGACCATGATGGTGATGATGATGGCGAGTACGCCGTCGCTGAAGGCTTCGAGCCGGTTCTTTTGCATGTGAGAGTTTTGGGCAAAGAAAATTGATTTTCGTGATTCGTGATTGGTGACTCGTGATTCGTGACTCGGCTCACGAATCACGAATCACGGGTCCCCCGCCGCAGCTTGTGCCCCACCACCTCCAAATCCTTCTAATAACCGTTCAAAGAAACAAGTTTCCTCATTCGCACCCCTCCATGACAATTGCGGAGTTGGTTGCAGGATTGCCATGTCATGGTGCCATTCTAGATTTTTTTTTTGGTTTTAGCCTCACGGGCTAAACCAAACCCGTCCAAATTTGTTTCAACAAATATCGTAACAACGGAGGTTTGCATCATGAAGATAGAAGAAGCCATCAAAACGAAGTTTCTCAACCCCATCCACAAGGTGGCGGTGAACATCTCCTACACCAGCAACTGGCTTCGTGACGAGCAGGCGCATGTCTTCAAGGAACACGACTTGCTGCCCCAGCACTTCAATGTCTTGCGCATCTTGGCAGGCAAGCATCCCGAACCCGTTTCGCCTGGCGTCATTAAGGAGGTGATGATTGACAAGGGCGCCGACGTCACCCGCTTGCTCGCCAAGCTGGAGGAAAGGGGCTTCGTCCAACGGCAAATCCGCTTGGACAACCGCCGCATGATTGACGTTTCCATCACGGGGGATGGATTGGCGCTGACCAACGGCTTGGCCAAAAAAATCAAGGAGACCACGAAGACCATCCAGCAAAACATAACCCCCGAAGAAGCGGAACAACTCAGCCACTTGCTGGACAAGCTGCGGGGCTAATTTTTTTGCCTCTAAATTTGTTGAAACAAATATTGTTAAGCCATTTAATAATGCTGGACATGGGTTTTTCAGCTTCGGATTTTTTTGAAATCCAAAACCTTGTTTCCAGCTACACCATCACAACCGACAACATAGAACTAGCGCAACTAAACCCATACTGAATCAAGACAAATATGAAACGCAGGTTATTTTTCAAAAAAGCAATCCATGCCCTGCTCGTGGCGGTCGTTCTCAAAAAAACGACTGTCCTAGCAGCGGCAGCAAATCATCTGAACATGAAAAAAGTCAGCAAGCGGGCGGCCTTGAGGTTCTCGCCCGATTTCCCAGGTTTGAGCGGGGTAAACATCATGGCAAACCAATACCCGATTGACCCGTTTTTGGTTTTCACGGAGTTCCACATGGACAGGCCCGTCTTTGGCCCGCACCCGCACGCCGGGGTGTCGGTGATGACCTACCTGCTCCCCGATAGCGATGAAAGCTTCATCAACCGGGACAGCAATGGCGACTTCAGCATCATCGAGCCGGGCGGGTTGCACATCACGCAGGCGGGCAGCGGCATTCATCACGACGAGTTTCCGAAAACGACCGGCAACGACGCCCACGGTTTCCAAATTTGGGTGAACCATGCCGATAAAAACCGCTTCGTTGCGCCGAAAGCCATGCACGCCGCTGCCAGTCAAGTACCCGAGGTGGTGGCCGACGACTGGCGGGTGCGGGTCGTTCACGGCAGTTTCAAAGGCACGGCTGCCCCCAATCGCATGGTGACGGACGTGACATTGCTGCATGTTTTCCTGAACCCAGGCAAAAGCATTGTGCTTGAAGCTGGGGCAATGGCCTTTGCCTACTGCCTCAATGGGTCGGGCGAATCGGGCGGCGAGGAATTTGCCCCGCAAAACCTGCTCAACTATGAATTAAATGGGGATTCAGTGGAAATACGGGCAGGGGCAGCGGGCTGCGAATTTATGTTCGGCACGGGCGAGCCGCTCCGGGAACCCATCACCTACGGTGGCCCATTCGTGACGACCACAACGGAGCAAATGGCGGAAACCCGCCGCCGCTATGCCCAAGGGGAGATGGGCCAACTGGCACCTTACAGGGGGTGATAGGGCGGGTGGTGTTGGTGTGCCTGCCGGAACTGGCGCTCTGCCACCTCCAAGTCCCGTAAATAATCGTTCAGCGACACATGCTCTTTCATGCGGAACGGCTCCAAGCTCAATTTCAACGACGTGATGCGGCTCGTGCGGAAGTCCCGGTACTCCTTCCGCAAGTGGCACCAAGCGATGAGGTGCCAGTTGAGGGAATAAAACGTGAGGCCGACGGGTTCCACCTCACGGGCGCTGGCTTCGTCGTTGATATTGGTGTATTCAATGCGGAGGATGCGCTGGTCAATGATGGCCTTTTGGATGGTCGTCAGGTAGTCGGTCGAGGGCAGCAGGTGGGCATAGTCGTCGGGGATGT
>JALOMF010000165.1 GCA_025455635.1 Saprospiraceae bacterium
GGCGATTGGCTGTTCCGCCCGATGTCAATGGCAAAAAACTTGGCGGCGAGAATGGCCGTAGCACGGTCGGTGTATTTCTCGACGAGGTGCAGCAGCAGATTCCAGTACGAATTCGCTCCGCCGCTGGAGTAGATGCGGCCCTCCTCGGTCACGATGCGCCCATCCACCAGTTCCACTTCGGGGAACATCCGACGGAACTCGTTGCTGAACAGCCAATGCGTCGAACATTTTTTACCATTCAAAAGCCCCGTGTCGGCCAGCAGGAAGGCCCCGACGCAGAGCGATGCCACCTCTGCACCCTTGTTGTATTGCTCCACAATCCATGGCACGAGGTTTTTGTTGCGCAGCAATGCGGCTTGCATATCGCCAAACAAGGCGGGGATGAAGATGAGGTCGGTGCGCTCCACCTCGCCGAGCAGCTGGTCAACGTGGACGGAATAGTGGCCGTTGGCGAGCTTGACTTCCCGTGTGGCGCCCACCAGTTTCACGTCGAAAAGCGCTGGCTTCCCCGCCGCTTGCAGGAAGTTGTTCACCGCCGAAAACAGGTACTGCGGGTCGCAGATGGCCTGCATGACGGAGGATTCGGGGACGAGGATGGAGATGTTTTTCATGTGCCAAAATTATTTCTTTTTTGAGACAGCCTCAATCACCGATTCCACCCGCTGGATGAGTTCCTCCGATGAGGGGAAAAATGCGCTCAACTCCTTGGGCAGCGTCTCCGTGATGCTGTAAGTGGCTACGCCAATGGGCTTGTTGATGTCTTTTAGGGCAAACTCCACCGTAGTGAAATCCTTGCTTTTGCAAATAATGATGCCGATGCTGGGATTCTCGTGCGGCTTTTTGGTTCGGTCGTCGAGGAGGGAAAGGTAGAAGCTCATCTTGCCTGTGTGCTCCGGCTCGAACTCGTTGATTTTCAGGTCAATAGCTACCAGCGCCTGCAAGCCTCGATGGTACAGCAGGAGGTCAACCCGGTAATCCTTGCCGTTCAGTTCGAGTGGGAATTGGTTGGCGATGAAGCAAAAATCGCCGCCCATTTCCACCAAAAACTGCCGAATGTTCTGAAGGATGGCCTGTTCAAGTTGGTACTCCGAGTGCTGATCGCCGAGTTCGAGGAAGTCGAAGGCGTAGTCGTCTTTTACTGCCAAGATGGCCTGTGATTGAAGGCTTTCGGGTAGGGTTTCCTCGAAATTTTGCTGGTTGATGACCGTTTTTTCAAAGGTTTGGTTTTCGATTTGGTGGATGAGGACGTTTTTCGTCCAGCCATAGCGTTTCACCATCAATAGGTAGAAGTGGCGCTGGTGGTGGTCTTTGCATTTTTCAAAAATAATAAGGTTGTGCGTCCATCCAATTTCTCGCACCAACGGTGCGAGAATTTCAGAACCTTCATATTCTGAATAAAAAGCCCGAGCCCGCCAGAGGTTGGCCACTGACAACCCTCGCATCCTTGGAAACGCCATCTGCAAGTCCTTCGCCAGCATTTCCACCACTGAGTTTCCCCAGCCGTGCTGCTTTTGCCGTTCGACAATCAGCTTGCCCAAGTCCCAGTAAAGGCTAATCAGTTCTTTGTTGACGGCCCGCCAAGCGGCCAATTGCCCGGTCTGTACCCTTGCTTTGGCATCGGCCACGAGCTGGTCGTAGGCTGCCCCTTTCACGTTGTTGGTGTTTGTAGTCTCTTTCATAGTTGCAGTTTATTTATGGTAAAAATGGTTGTGTAAATCTCATTTCTTCCCCCTCCCCGTCACCACCGCCCCATACGCCGCCTCCAACGCTGCCTGCACCACTTCATCCGCTACTTCTTTCAGTTCAAAGGTCGTCCAGCCTCGCAGCCCCCATTTGTTGGGGATGGGAAAGACGCCGGGGCCGCCCACTTCGCAGAACTCCGCCTGCTCGACTGGCAAGAGGCAGATATTGGCGGACTGGCTCGGCTCGTGCAGCGAGGCGAAGATGCGCCGTTTCACCACCTTGAAGGCCGTGCGGTCGAAGTGCGGGGCAGCCTCGGTGCCGGGGAAGGCGAGGGCGAGTTCTTGGAAATCAGCTGTGGTCATCGTTTCAATTTTTAAAAAATTACAAGCAGCAAAACTTCCCTGACAAAGGTAGAATTGGTTTTGAAATTGGCAATAATTTATAAACAAATAGTTTTGTCATAAATCCCCCTCGCTTTGTCGCAATCCCCCTTTTGGCGACGTTTTAAAAGAAATCAACTTTGCAGCATCAAGTTTTTAAAACAAAAAATGGAAACAACAAGCACCGAGAACGACAAACTGGTCATGCTCATAGAAGCCTCCTCCTTTCCGAACGGGGTCGGCGCTGCCCACGAAAAACTGCATGGCATCTTGCCATTTTCCGAACAGCGGGGTTACTACGGCATCTCTTGGATGGAGCAGGGGAATGTGCGCTACTTGGCCGCCGCAGGAGAGCTGCACGAAACTGAGGCAGAAAAATATGCTTTAGAAAAATTCACCATAAAAAAGGGCAGCTACATTTGCGAGACCGTGCGTGGTTTCATGAAGCACATCCCCGTTATCGGCGAATGCTTTCAAAAGATGCTCACCGACCCACGCATTGACCCACAGGGCTACTGCCTTGAAAGCTACGAAGGCGACGATGTGCGGTGCTTGGTGAAACTAAAAGATTGAACAATGAAAAAGGCTGAAAACGTGGACGCCTACATCGCTGATTTTCCGAAGGAAACACAGGACATCCTTAACCTAGTGCGGGCCACCATCAAGGCCGCAGCGCCCGACGCCGTGGAGTGCATCGCCTACGCCATGCCCGCCTACAAGCTGAACGGCCACCCGCTGGTCTATTTTGCGGGCTATGCGGGGCATATCGGTTTTTACGCTACCCCGACCGGCCACACCGAATTTGCGGAGGAGCTTTCCATGTTCAAGCAGGGCAAAGGCTCGGTGCAGTTCCCGCTCAACCAGCCGATGCCATTGGACTTGATAGGCAGGATTGTAAAGTTCCGAGTGACGGAGACTTTGGCGAAGCCGAAGAAGAAATAATCACCATTTTTTTCACCAATTAAAATCACCCGACATGGCTTTTTTGAATGTTTACCTCAACTACAACGGCACTTGCGAGGCCGCTTTCAACCACTACAAATCCGTTTTTGGCGGCGAGTTCAGCATGTTCTCCCGCTTTAGCGATGGCCCTGCCGCTGAACAGCCCTTGCCCGATGGCGAGGCCAACAAAATCCTGCACGTATCATTGCCAGTAGGCACGGCAGGCTGTGTGCTGATGGGCAGCGACTGCCCGCCCGAATTCCCGAACGGCGTACATGGCAACCTGTTCAATATTTCCGTCAACACGGACAGCAAGGAGGAGGCCGACCGCATTTTCATTGGGCTTTCGGAGGGCGGCAACGCGTCAATGCCCATCGCCGACACCTTCTGGGGTGCCTATTTCGGGATGTGCGCCGACCGCTTTGGCGTGCAATGGATGGTCAACTACGATTACCCTAAATCTTAATGAATCATGGAAAAACTCACCTTCACCACCAACATTAACGCCCCACGGGAGCGGGTCTGGCAAGTGCTCTGGGACGATGCCAGCTACCGTGCCTGGACGGCGGTCTTCCACGAAGGCTCCCATGCCGTAAGCGACTGGCAGGAGGGCAGTAAAATCTTGTTCCTTGGCCCTGACGAAAATGGCGGGACCGGCGGCATGACGAGCCGCATTGCGAAGCTCTTACAGAACGACACGATGATTTTCGAGCACCTCGGCGAGGTGAAAAACGGCGTCGAAGATTTTTCGAAAGGCTGGACAGATGCTTTTGAAAAATACTTCCTTCGCCAATCAGCGGACGGCGTCACAGAACTAAATGTGGAGTTGGACACTGTGGGCGAGTACGCCAGCTATTTCCAAGAAACATTCCCGAAAGCCTTGGCGAAGGTGAAGGAGCTGGCAGAGGCGTAAACTTTGTCCTTCGTAGGGAACCCAAGGCAGAGACCAAGCGGCTTTTCGATGAACTATCGGCGGGTGGCATCGTGACAATGGAGCTATAGGACATGTATTGGGGGCGCCTATTATGGCAATTGCACCGACAAGTTGGGGTGCAGTAGATGTTCAATTGCGACGAGAAGCAGGCTTAGATTTTTCCTTTGACCAATTGCTGGATAGCATATGCATTGGTTTTTGCATCAAAAATGGCCTTGACAGGTATGGCAAATCCCGCCAAAACTTTGCTTTCAATATTATCTGTCAGAATGGCCTTTTTGTGAAGTTCGAAGCGTTCAGGAGCCGTTTCTGAAAGCAGGTACTGCTCCACGGTCTGCTTCTTGGGGTCAACAATCCAGTACTCACGCACACCGTGGGCGGCGTAATCCTCGTACTTGGTTTCTGTGTCCCGCTTGATGTTTTCTTTGCCCGGCGAAAGCACCTCCACGATGAGGTCGGGTACCGGATAGACGTTCATCCCAGGCTCGAATCGGTCGGCGACTTCTTTGCGCCAAAAAGCAATATCGGGTTCGTAGTCATTGCGGGTCATGCCGATTAAAGCTTTTTCGACACGGACTTTGCCAAGATTGAAAACATCGGCGTAGAGACTCGCAGCTCTGTATAGCTGGCCAGTCGCTTCATTGTGGTCGTCCGCCGCTGGCGAATGCATGAGGATGCTGCCATTGATGAATTCAGCCTTGACATCCTCGGTAAGCCAAGAACGGAACTCAGCCCGCTTCAGGCGCTCGTCGTCCAAGCGGTGATGGATACGGTCGAGCAACAGGGGGAGTGAAGGTACTTCCCAAAGACTGTCCTCAATGGAATTGTTGTCGTACATGGTCGAAAAGTTTCTGTAAAGTTACGGTTTTTAAGGCCGATTCGACAAGTCCATTTTCCATAATTTTAGCTGCTTGAACACATCAAAAAAACAAAAATTCAAATGAACAATGAACATCCTCAGCCTCACCTTTTTACAAAAAAGACGGCCTTTCACTTTTCAAAATAAAACTATCATGCAAAAAATAACTCCTTTCTTTTGGTACGATGGCCAAGCCGAGGAAGCGGCCAATTTCTATGTCTCCATTTTCCCCAACTCAAAAGTGGACGGCGTCTTCCGCCAAGGCGAACAGGTGGTGACCGTCGGCTTCACGCTGGATGGCCAAAAATTCACGGCGCTGAACGGCGGGCCGTTGTTCAAGTTCACGGAGGCTACCTCCTTCGTTGTCAATTGCGTTGACCAAGCCGAGGTGGATTATTTCTGGGAAAAACTCACTGCCGACGGCGGCACCGAGAGCCAATGCGGCTGGCTAAAGGACAAGTTCGGCCTGTCGTGGCAGATCGTGCCCGTGGAGATGTTCCAACTCTTCGCCGACCCAGACCCAGTTCGTTCACAGCGGGCCATGGGCGCCATGATGAAAATGCAAAAACTGGACATCGAAGCCATGCGCCAAGCTGCCGACGACGAAAACGCCACGGCAGTAGTTTCCGTGGAGGCACTCATCGAAGCCCCAATGGCCAAGGTCTGGAAAGCATGGACGACGCCTGCGGACATCATGCAATGGAACAACGCCTCGCCCGATTGGCACACGCCCCGTGCCGAGAACGACCTGCGCACGGGCGGCTCGTTCAGCTCCCGCATGGAGGCCAAAGACGGCAGCTTCGGCTTCGATTTCGGTGGTGTTTATGACCAAGTTGTTGAGCATAAAATTATTGCATACACCATGAGCGATGGGCGGAAGGTGGAGGTGCATTTCACCGAGATGGAGGATGGCAAGACGCACGTCTTTGAAACCTTCGATGCGGAAAGCATGAACCCCGTGGAGATGCAAAAGGCCGGCTGGCAGGCGATTTTGGACAATTTCAAAAAATACGTGGAAACGAATTGATTGCGCATTTGCTAAGAAATTACTTGACTTTTTGGGCTGTGCCAATGCTGGCATGGCCCTTTTTATTCCTAGCTTTGCGTCATTAAAACACCAAGCCTTGCTATCAAGCGCTGGCCCTTTCATCCCTAAGTCCTCATCCCTCATTCCTATAATTAATGGATACCATCATCTTCGACCTCGGCGGCGTGCTCATTGACTGGAACCCGGACTACGTGTTCGACGCCATTTTTGCCAACAACCCCGACCGCAAAAAGTATTTCTACGAAAACGTCTGCACCCCGCACTGGAACGAGGAGCAGGACGCTGGCCGCTCCCTCCAAGCCGCTACCGACCTGCTGCTGGACGAGCACCCCGAATGGCAGGACGAGATAAAAGCCTACTATGGCCGCTGGGAGGAGATGCTCGGCGGTGCCATCGAGGGCACGGTGGATATTTTCAGGGAACTGAAGGCCGCCAACAAGTACCGTATTTATGCGCTCACCAACTGGTCGGCGGAGACCTTTCCGGTGGCTTTGGACAAATTCGAGTTCCTGCACTGGTTCGATGGCATCGTGGTGAGCGGGGTGGAAATGACCCGCAAGCCCTTCCCGGAGTTCTACCAAATCCTGCTCGACCGCTACGAGGTGTCCCCTGAAAAGGCCGTGTTCATTGACGACAACCACCGAAACGTGCTGGCTGGCAGGGCAATGGGCATAGAGTCCATCCATTTTCAGTCACCTGAGAAGTTGCGGGAGGAACTGGTGGGGCTGGGCGTGCTCCAAGCTTAGGTCATCAGTTGAATTTGGCGATTACAAAAACAGCCCGCTGACAAAGTGCCAGCGGGCCGCCGAAATCCTGTATGAAATAGTCCCAAAGTTTTCACAGCTTAGTACCTGGAGTCAAAAAAAGAAGGAAAAAAGGTGGAGCGTGTTTTTGTCTTCGTTTTGGATTTGCTCACCTAATTGTCAGTTTTCTGTTCTATCACTTTCATGGTTCAAAGTAACGGGGACAAAAAGGTTCAGACCAACCAGATTAGTTTAAAAATCAGGTTCCTAAATATCGCCTCAAGGCATTTTTTCACAAGTAGTCCAAAGGTTTTTAGCTTTGGCGAAGCCCTCAAACCCGCTACCTTTGCGGCCTTTTGAAAAAGACCAAGTTTTTGTAAAATCAGGCTTCCGGGCTTTGGCAAACGCAAAAAAAAATTGCCATTTCCAGAAGCCCACCTGCCCAAAAGCAGGAAAACAAACCACAATTGAACAGTGAGCACTAAAAAAATCACGTCCGCACTCATTTCCGTATTCTACAAAGACGGCCTCGAACCCATCATCCACGAGCTGCACAAGCACGGCGTCACCATCTACTCCACGGGCGGCACGCAGTCGTTCATCGAAAGCCTCGGTGTGCCTGTAAAAACGGTGGAAGGGCTGACGGGCTATCCCTCCATCCTCGATGGGCGGGTGAAGACGCTGCACCCCAGCGTGTTCGGCGGCATACTCGCCATCCGGGAAGAGGCGCACCAAGCGCAGTTGCGGAAATACGATATCCCGGAGCTTGACCTCGTGATTGTGGATTTGTACCCATTTGAAGAAACCGTTGCCAAGACGCAGGATGAGGCGGAAATCATCGAGAAAATAGACATCGGCGGCATCTCGCTCATCCGAGCGGCCTCCAAGAACTTCGGCGATGTGGCCGTGGTGCCCTCAAAAGACGAGTACGCCTTCATCCTCGATTGCTTGCAGCAAAAAGACGGCTGCACCGACCTCGAAGACCGTCGGGAACTCGCCCGCCGTGGCTTCAAAGTGTCCAGCCACTACGACACGGCCATTTTCAACTACTTCAACCGGGGCAGCGGCGAGCTGTCGTTCAAGCACAGCATCCACCAAAGCGAGGTGCTGCGCTACGGCGAAAACCCGCACCAGTCGGGCGTTTTCTATGGCAACCTGCCGGAAATGTTCGAGGTGCTGAACGGCAAGACCCTCAGCTACAACAACCTCGTGGACGTGGACGCCGCTGTGCAGCTCATGCGGGAATTCCAGCACAGCGACCCCACCTTTGCCATCCTGAAACACACCAACGCCTGCGGCGTGGCCACCCGCCCGACGCTCGTGGAGGCATGGAAAGCTGCTTTAGCTTGCGACAATGTGAGCGCCTTCGGTGGCATTTTTGTTTGCAACAAAACCGTGGACTTGGCAACGGCCCAGGAGATTGACCACCTGTTTTACGAAGTGTTGATTGCGCCCGGTTTCGAGGCCGACGCACTGGCGCATTTATCCTCCAAAAAGAACCGTATCCTGCTGAAAATCAAGGACTTCTACGTGCAAGCC
Source organism: Saprospiraceae bacterium (assembly GCA_025455635.1). Classification (GTDB taxonomy): domain Bacteria; phylum Bacteroidota; class Bacteroidia; order Chitinophagales; family Saprospiraceae; genus UBA6168. The sequence continues at coordinate 8,129 of JALOMF010000165.1, forward strand.
CGCTCCTTCCGCAACCTGCTGAACGGCGTGGTGGAGCAAGACACC
>JALOMF010000166.1 GCA_025455635.1 Saprospiraceae bacterium
GCCAAAATCAACCTCGCCGAGGCGTACCGCAAAATCAACGACACGCCGAACGCAGAGTTCTGGTACGGCCAAGTGGTGCGTTTGCCACAGGCAGAACCCATCCACAAGCTCTACTACGGCATGATGCTCCAGCGCAACGGCAAGTGCGACGTGGCCAAGGAGTGGTTCCAGCAGTTCGTTGACCTCGCACCAGACGACCAGCGGGGCACGCACCTGCTCAACGCCTGCGATTACGAAGCGGAACTGATGACCAAGGCCATCACTAGCTATGAAATCACCAACTGCGATTTCAACTCTGCCTCGGATGATTTCAGTCCGTTTTTCTACAAAAACGGCATGGTGTTCTCCTCCGAGCGTGACACCAACCCCATCATCCGCCGCACGCACAACTGGACGGGCAACCCTTTCCTCGAACTCTACTACGTGGACGTGAAGCAGCAGGGCAGCAAGGAAGATGGTTGTGGCAGCTACAATTTTGGCCGCCCTGAGAAGTTTTCCAACGAAATCAACACCAAGTACCACGATGCCTCGGTGGCTTTCTCGAAGAATGGGGAAGAGGTGTTTTTCACCCGCAACAACTTCCTCGATGGCAAAAAAGAAGCCGACGATGCGGGCATCATGCGCCTGAAAATCTTCTACGCCCGCAGCGAGGGCGAGGGCAAATGGGGCGAGCTGCAAAGCCTGCCTTTCAACTCCAACGAATACTCCGTGGCGCACCCAGCGCTTTCTGCCGACGGCAACAAGCTGTATTTCACTTCCGACATGCCCGGCGGCTTCGGCGGCATGGACCTCTACGTTTCCGACAAGGAAAGCGGACGCTGGGGCCCACCGATGAACCTCGGCCCTGAAATCAACACCGAAGGCCATGAGATTTTCCCTTACGTGGCACCAGATGGCAGGCTCTATTTCGCCTCCGATGGACACGTAGGCTTGGGTGGTCTTGACATTTTTTACACCAGTATAAAAGAAAGTGGCGACTGGACCAGCCCCGAAAACATCGGCTACCCGATGAACACGGTTTCCGATGATTTCAGCATTGTTTTCAACGAAGAAGGCACCTGCGGCTTCCTCGCCTCCGACCGGGAAGGCGGCGTTGGCCACGACGATATTTACAGCTTCAAGAAGACGGCCGTCAGCGTGGAAGTGCTTGTTTTTGATGAAAAAACAGAGGCTCCGCTCGAAGGCGCAGTTGTTTACTTGGCTTGCAAGCAAGACTCGATGACCACCGATGCTGCGGGCAAAATCATGTTTGACCTCAAGCTCAACGACGTCTGCAAATTGACCGCCAGCATGGAGAGCTACCTGCCCTCCGATGCCGAAGCCAGCACCAAGAACCTGACCTTGATGGATAAATTGGAGGTGAAAATCCCGATGAAGCGCTCGGCCATGTTCGAAGTGGAGGGCGTGGTTTTCGATGCCTTCACCAGCCTGCCGATGGAAGGTGCGACCGTCACCATCGAAAACGACTGCGGCCAACCCGTGGCTGAACCTTTCACCACCAGCGTGAACGGTCGCTACGCCTTCAAGCTCGACATGGACTGCTGCTACAAAATCAAGGCTACCCAGTTGAACTACTTCGCTGGCATTGCGGAGAATGTTTGCACCAAAGAAAAAACGGAGTCTGAGACGCTGAAGGAGAACTTGTTCTTGCAGCCGACAACACTGACGGCTATTCCAGAGCCTAAGCAAGATGACAAAAATGGCAAGAACGGTAAAGGTGGCAAAGGTGGTAAGGATAGTCCGGTCGTCAAACCAATAGACGAAGTTGACCCTCTTAACCAGATAGTTGATACTGATATACTGGAAACACCTTACACTTATTACGACAAAACCACTGATACTTGGATGGACAAAGACACTCGCATGCCAGCTGATGGGACTTATCCAGATGGTAGGGTTTATGAGAAAGGAGTAGCCCGTAAGAGTGGTTCGACATTCGATGACAGCCCAAAACGTCCGAACCCTGACAATCCAGAAATCGCCTACCTCCTCCACATCTACTACGACTTCGACCAGTCCTTTATTCGTGATGATGCGCAAGAAGAACTGGACAAACTGCATAACCTGATGGTGGAAAACCCACAGTACATCATCGAAATCGGTTCGCACACCGATGCCCGTGGCTCTGGGCACTACAACCAGCGCCTATCGCAGCGCCGTGCCGAGTCGGTGGTTCGCTGGCTCTCCGACAAGGGCATCAGCCGCAGCCGCCTCGTGGCCCGTGGCTACGGCGAGCAGGTGAACGTGAACGATTGCGTGAACAACGTGCCATGTACCGAGCGGGAGCACCAGATGAACCGCCGCACCGAGTTCAAGGTGATTGGCTGCACCGACTGCGTGGAGAAAACCGGCAAGGTGGTCTCTAAGCAGAACCCGAACGTGAAGGTGGACGAGTGCAAAAGCTGTCCGTTTTAACGGCCAACGGCCAACGATTGACGATGGACGGATTAAAAAGCGCCAAGGAAAAATTCCTTGGCGCTTTTTCTTTTGGGTAAAAAATGGATTTTTGCACCATCAACCTATCCACCGTTGGCCGTCCGCCGTTGGCCGTCCACCGTAAGCCGCAAACCATTTTGAACAAAATCATCATCGCCATAGACGGGCATTCATCCTGTGGGAAAAGCACTTTGGCCAAGGCAATGGGCAATGCGCTCGGCTACGCCTATATCAGCACCGGCGATATGTACCGGGCCGTCACCTTGTATTTCCTTGAAAATCAAGTGGATATAAATGACAAGGCCGCTGTGGTGGAGGCGCTGAAACAGATTCGCCTTCATTTTGTAAAAGACGAAAACGGTAACCGCATCCACCTCAACGGTCGGGATGTTTCAGAAGAAATCCGGAAAATGCACGTAGCGGAAATGGTCAGTCCGGTGGCCGTCATCTCGGAGGTGCGCCGGGAGATGGTGCGCCAGCAGCAGGCAATGGGCCAGCAAAAAGCCGTGGTGATGGATGGCCGGGACATCGGCACGGTGGTGTTCCCACAGGCCGAGTTGAAGATTTTCCTCACTGCCGACGTGGAAGAGCGTACCCGCCGCCGTTACGAGGAGCTGACCGCCAAGGGCCAGCATGTTGATTTCGAAGAAGTGAAAAAAAACCTGACAGCGCGTGACCACATTGACTCCACCCGGGAGGACAGCCCCCTCCGCCAAGCCGACGATGCCGTGGTGATTGACAATACCGACCTCAACCATGAGCAGCAGTTGGAGTTGGCGCTGGACTTGGTGCGGGAGCGGGTAGAGTCGGAGAGTGTTAATACTGGCCATTAGCATTTGGTAATTGGTAAACGACTTACTGCCAAGTTGCCCATTCCCCAAAGAAAAAGCCCTACCCCGGTTTCCCGGAGCAGGGCTTTTTTCATTTACCAAATACCAGTTAGACTGGTAGCGGAATTGGCTTATTCTACAACGATGCGCTTTGCAACGGTTTCTTGGCCATTGCTGAACACTGCGGTGTAGGTGCCGCTAGATAAGTTGGCTACATTGAAACGCTCGCTGCCGCTGAGTGCATTGTCGAGGTTGCGCACAAGGACTACTTGGCCCAAGCTGTTTACAAGGCGAACGTTCAAGTTTGTCGTTTGCTCGAAGTTGTAGTTTACGTTCACGAAATTGCTTGCAGGGTTCGGGCTGATGCCGAGGGCCTTGGAGAAGGCAGTTTCGTTTGCGCTTACGAGGTCGCAGCTTACGCACCAGTTGAAGCAGTAGGTGCCGAGTGTTGTATTTGATTCACCAATGGTGGATTCACGATTGAATGCACCAAAACCGTCAGGAACGCCGCAATCTTCGAGGTCGTCGTTGTTTTCAAAGATGTTTAGGCCATTCTTGAACTTGTACTGGATGGTTTGGTTGATGTCCAAATCAAGCGTGATTTCGTAGATGTCATTACCTACAGAAGTCATGATTTGGTCTGTCCAGTTGTTGAAATTACCAACGAGGCGAACGCCACCAGCGCTTACGCTAGCTTCTTTAGACATGTCAACGCTGAATTTCACGCTGACCGTAGGAATGGTCGCATCTTCCAATGCCCAGCTGTAGCTCTCAACTTCAGAAGTACCAGCAGCGATATCATCCCACTCGATGTAGTAGGTAACTCCGGCTTCTGCATCCCAAGTCAGGTCAGATTGAGCGCCACAAGCGTCGTCGTTGGTAGCTGCAAGGGTTAGGCTGCTGAAATTGCCGCACTCGCCAGTGTAAACCCAAATGCGAGTGTCAACGGTAGCAACAGGTGCGCAAGAATAAGCACGGAGCGAGATGTCTTCAGTTGGTGTGATTTTGAACCACTTTGACTGTGCATAACCTGTCGGAGTAGCTGCACCGCTAGTAGTGCCGATGATTGGGCCAGTCATGGCTGCATTTCCGAACTCGGTGATGGCGTAAGTATTGCCTGGAGCAACTGTGATAGCACTTTCGCAGAAGTTACCTGCTTCCGGCGCAGAGGTATTGAATATCAGTTCAAAATCGTAACCAGCGTTCTCCCAAGCGTTGTCGAACATAATGAAGTAGGTCGTGTTTGCTTTCACCACAGCTTCACGGTAGGAAGCGTAAAGGTCGGCACCTCCCGAAATGGTACATTCGTCGTCATTTACACCCACAATGGTGCGGCTGCTGCAATCACCCTCCAAAATCCAAGCACGTGTGTCGCCACCAATTTCGCAAGTGCTAACTGAAATCCAACCATCTTCTGTAGGAGTATAAGAGAACCATGCAGCGCTAATACCATCAATCTGGTCAACACCGCCATAGCAATCGAGGTCAGCGAAGCTGTGTGTACCAGGTGTGATTGGAAGGGCGGTATGGCAGTATTGGCCATCGGCCACTGGTGGAATGGCAGCGTAGAGAACGTCGTCCACGTAAAACTCGTCAGTAGCAGGTGCTGGGCGAGGGTAGAAGTCAATGCTGCTTAATTGATTGGTTCCAGGCATTCCATCATTTAATAAGCTGAATTGCCAGCCATACACATACTGGTTGCCGATGTACATGCTTACCCAATCGTTGTCGAGGTCAAAATAATGACGTACGGTGAACCAAGCACCCTGTGGGTATTCAAAGATTGCGGCATCCACACCACCTGCGTCCAGTGTAGCTATGCCATTGTTTTCAAATGCCAACTCGGTAGCAAACTCAGCGCCAGGAGTAGCCAAGTGCTGAATATTGAAGTAAGCGCCTTTGCCAGCAGCTACGTACATGTTCCATTGCAGTATGTAATGGCCAGATGTCTTGTCGCCCAAAAGCAACAGGGCATCTTGACTGCCACCGCTCAAGAACTGCAAGCTGTTTGGTGCCGTTTGTGCTTGAACAGTACTTACTGTGCCATTTTCACCGCCGGTCTGATTGCCGCTCCAGGTGGACCAATGCAAAGCCTGAGGGCCTACTTCGCCTAATGTATAGCTGTCAATATTGTCTTGAATCAATTCAATTGGGTCGGCGCAGTCCGTCGGGATGCAACCGCCGCATGAGTTGAAGCAAACAGTGCCAAGCACTGCACCAGCTGGGTTTTCCAAAGTATAAACCCGGTTGAAGCCACCAAGTACAGCATCTGGTACACCACAATCTGCCAAAGCGGCGCTGTTCTCAAAGTTGGTGGCACCGTTGATGTACCTCCATTGAACTTGAGAAGCAACTTGGATAGAAGTCGTGTAAGAATAAGTCCCGTCGCCATTGTTGGTCATTGCCACTGGAGTCGGGCCCGTGAAAGTACCTGCAATGAAAACACCAGCTGGGGAGACAGTCTCAAACTGCATGTCAACCGTAAATGTGACATCTGCATTTGGCAGTGCTCCTTCGGTGATTGACCATTGGAAGCTTTGATAATCCGAAGCATCATCCCAAAGGATAAGGTATTCAGTGCCAGCGTATGCAATGAAGGTCGCATCGGAAGCGGTAACTGCGCCACCTGCACTTATTTCACACTCATCCACGCTTTGGTCAATCAATGTTTGAGTTCCGCAACCATCTGCGAAAACAGTCAAACGCGTATTGATACCGCCACCGCATGAGCTGACAGTAACCAGGTTGGTAGTCGTAGGCGTGTAGGAATACCACCTGCCGTGGCCACCGTTGGGAGCTGTACTGCCCAAACCAGCAATGATTTCAGGGCAAGTGTAAGTGCCTGGGCCTACAACTTCTGCAGTGGAGCAAGCCTCGCCCACGCCCGCTACAGGGCCACCATCCGTCAAAGTTACATTGACGCCTGTACCAAGCTCTGCCTTGATAGTCTGGCAGTCATTGTAGCTCAACATCATGATGGGAACCGTAATCGGTTCAGTAGGAACACCACCCATTGACAGGGAAAGGTATGGGTTCGCCACGGCATTGTTGCAGATGATGATGGCGGTAGCACCACCTTGTTGAGCGAATACAGCTTTAATGGCAAAGCCGCAAGTACCCCTGTCAATCAATGCGATTTTTCCTGTAACGTTGGTGATTGCTTCGCAGCCATCATTGGGTGATGCACCTGTAGCGTCATCGGCGTAGGCAATATCACCAGTTACCGAAAAAGTTTGTGGCCCCCAAGTCGGCAACTTGCCGAAATAGTCGCCGGCAATTCCGGCAGGGGAGTTCACAGTGGCAGTCCCAAATTGTGCAAACGCACAATTCGACAGCATGATGAATGCCGCTAATGCCATGAGTTTTGATAAGTAGCCTTTCAACATAATTCAATTTTTAAGTTAACAAATAAATTTATCCCAAAGAACTTGTCGCTAGCTGACGACAGTAATATTGGCAAATGATGGATGGCCAAGTGCGCACGGGTGTCCATTTCCAAAAAGAAACCAGACAGCGCTCATGCCTTGGCTTGCTTGCATGGCACAGGTGCTGCCAAAAACTGAGTTTTGGCAATTGGCTTTCAACGTTCTCAAACTATTGAAAACTTGATGAAAATCGTATTTGAATGGAACAAAACAGGCTTGACGGATTGTCACGGGAATATATATTTGGTCATCAGGGCTTTTGTATCAATTCGCTTCTACCATCCGTTTGGCAAAGACAAGGCGCTAAAATAGACAGATTTTCATAGGACTGGCAATTTTGGCTGTTAAAATTTGGTGAGCTGGCGCTAGTGATGGCGTAAAAGCATGGTATTCAAAAGATTATGCGACAAATATTCTAACGCCTTTTCTGTTCGGGAAATGGAGGCTTGCACAGCCTCACCAGCCAACTTGATTTGCAGGGCACTGGTCAATCCGAGAGCTTTCAGCGCAGCTTCCGAGGCGCTCACCTCCCCGCAAATGGCCACCACTGGCACATCATGCTGTTTCGCCTTGCGGCAAATGGCTCCAATCAGCTTGCCTTGGCTTGTCTGGCCATCCAAGCGGCCCTCCCCCGTGATGACGAGGTCTGCTTTTTTCACAAAAGCCTCAAAACCAATCAATTGCATCAATGTCTCTGCGCCGTTGAGCACCTCAGCGCCCAAGAACGCCATTGCTCCGAAGCCCAGCCCGCCCGCTGCGCCAGCGCCGGGCACCTGTGAAAAATCATGGCCCAAACTACGCTCCACCACCGCTGCGAAATGCCGCAACCCATCGTCCAGCAACCTGACCGCAGCCGCATCGGCCCCTTTTTGCGGAGCGTAAACGAAGGCAGCGCCGTTTGGGCCAAAAAGTGGATTGGTCACATCAGTCAGTAATTTCGGATTCCGGATTGCGGATTGCGGAACTTGTCCCGACATATCGGGATTGGGGGGCACGATGGCAGCGACCCTGCCCATGTTCTCACCGATGGGCGGGAGCGTTTTCCCGTTTTCATCCAAAAAACGCCAGCCCAGCGCCGAGGCCATGCCCATGCCTGCCTCGTTGGTGGCGCTGCCGCCCACGGCTAGGTAGCATTCTGTTGCACCGCTTCGCAATACAGTGGTTACCTGGAACCTCCATCAAAACCCGAATTTGTCGGCCAAACACGCAATGGAACCACGTAAACATCACTCAAGCAAATAAGGAGGCCAAAAGCCAACTGACTGCCCATCAAACCAGTTTGATGGCACCACATCGACGGAATTACCCTCAGTAAATTCCACGACCACAAACTCCATTTTTGCACAATCTGAGATGTTCACACTTTCAACAGAACATACCAGTGAAAACAAAAAAGAATATTGTTGCAATAATCAGTGAGTGGCGACTCTTGCTGCTTGCGGTGCGCTCGGCACGCAGCGACGGCACCATGGCACTCG
>JALOMF010000167.1 GCA_025455635.1 Saprospiraceae bacterium
GAGGCCGTCGCAAAGCTCAGTTGCGCCGGGGAAGATGGCGGGGTTTGCGTCGTCGCAATCGCCGTTTACCAATACATAGTTCGCACCGGGCGACTGGCAGGCGTTCACCGCAGCACCTGCTCCGAAACTATCGTCGTCGCCATCGAGGTAGTAGTCTTGAAAGATGAGGCCGTCGTCTATGCCGTTGGCGCAGTCATCGTCAATGTTGTTACAAATCTCTGTGGCTGAGGGGTTTACGCTAGGATTGGCATCGTCGCAGTCCGTGTTGTCGGATACGAAGCCCATTGGGGCAGAGCAGGCCATCTGCGAAACTGCGGCGCTGCCGAAACCGTCACCATCCATGTCGGCGTAGAAAGTCATCCCGGCAATCCCATTGCCCGCCACATCAAAAAAGTACTCAATTTCATCAGGGTCATCGCTCAGAAGGCCTATTGTTGTCATTTGGGGGCCAGCCGCCGAAGGGTCAAAGCTGATTGAAAACATAGCCGAGCCAGCCGCAGGAATCACGAGCGGCAGGGTGATATTTATCGTAAATTGAGGATTATTTGAAAGCGCATCGCTCACCGTCAAATTGCTCGCACCCGTATTTTGTATCGTAAAGTCATGCGAAACGCTCGATGTTACTTCGCACACGTCCCCAAAATCCGTCCCCTCTGCCATGCTTGGCGTATCGTCGTTGTTGGAGATGCTGATGGGAGGAGTGCCGCCCTGCACATTGATATTAGGCTCCGCTGGCGGCGTAACGCCCGTCCCCTGGACATTGAAACTGTAGGGATTCTCGTCGGGGTCGCTGTTGGCAACCTCGACCGTGGCGCTGAAAACGGCCGCTGAGGTTGGGTCGAACGTCACGGTGAAGCTGGCGGAACTACCAGCAGGTATCGGGCTGGCGGGCGTCAAGGCGCCGAGCGAAAATGCCCCCGCCCCCGTGAGGGTGATGCCTGTGACGCTGAGGTTCGCTGTGCCAATGTTCTGTACCGTGAATGTGCGGGCAACCGGAGCCCCACCGACGGTCATGCTGCCGAAGTCGGTGCCATCGGCAGGGTCGGGGGTGGTGTCGCCATCGGCGATGCTTTGGCCATTGCCCTGCACGTTGATGTCGGGCAAACCGGCGGCCGTACCAGTGCCTTTGACTGCAAACTCGTAAGGGGCTTCGTCGGGGTCAGAGTTGTTGATAGAAATGGTGGCGGTGCGCATACCTGTGCCGCCGGGGGTAAATTTGATGGTGAAGTCCTCGGATTGTCCCGCTTCGATAATGTCGGGAAGCGTGGTGTTGATAATGGTAAAATCCGACGCATTCGTGCCGGTGATTGAAAAACTTGAGACATTGAGGTTCGCCGGGTTGCCCGGCCCAGGCGGGGACATGGAGTTGCCGATGTTCGAAATATTAAAAACGTTTTCAAGAAAAGAGCCTGTCGCCACATTACCAAAGTCAGTGCCGTCGGCAGTAGAAGGCACTGGGTCACCGGTGAAAATTTCCATGCTGTTGCCTGTCAGCAAAATTTCAGGTCCCTCTGCAGAAGAGACCTCTCCATTCACGTCGAAAGTGTAGCTCGCTTCGTCGGGGTCGTCGCTCACGATTTCAATAGTGGAAGTATAAATCCCATCGCCAAAGGCAAAAAAGTTCACATCGAAAGTAGCCGAACTGCCTGCCGCAATGGGGTCGGTGGGAGCAAAGGCGGTAAATTCAGCAGCTCCTGTGACGTTGATAGTTGAAATAGTGAGTGCGCTTGTACCTGTGTTTTCTATGGTAAAAGTACGCAAGCCACCTCCAATCATCTGATACTGCCCGAAGAAGGTGCCGTCAGGGTAGGCAGGTGTATTGTCGCCATTGGCGATGTTTATTTCGTAGCCCTGCACGTTGATATCGGGCTGCGCCCAAGCTTTGCCCAAGGCGAAAACCACTAAACAAACTGATGTAAAAACAATTTTTTTCATGTTCAAACTGATAAATGGGATTATCACAGCCCTGTTCCTTGTATGGTAAATTGGTAACTCCCCTCGTTGGCATCGTTATTTTCCACCGTGATGACAGCCTGCCGAAGCCCTGCCGCTTTTGGCCGGAACTCGATGGTGAAAACCTCCTCGCCCCCACCCGGCTTCACCTGCGGCGCTGGGTCTTTCACCAGTTTGAAATCAGCGGCATTTGCGCCGCTGATGGCCACCCGTGGCCGACCCGTCAGGTTGAGCGAGCGGTCGCCCAAGTTCTTGATAATGAAGGATTTAACAACGGGTAAACCAGTCGTAACTTCTCCAAAATTGGTATCATTCTGCTTGCCGCTGCTCCCATCGGCGATGGTGTTTTCACTTTCTCCCAAGATGCTCACCTCAGGCCCAGCGCCCACCCCTTGCAGTGTGACGACGAAGGGGTTTTCGTCCTCGTCGTCGGTGAAAATGGTGAGCTTGGCGCTGTGGACACCCGTCTGCATCGGCTGAAAGGTGACGAACAATGGCAGGTCGCTACCTGCGGCAATGACATTGCCTTTGGGTTGTTTGAAATTGCTGATGGCAAAAGCTGGACTTCCGTTGAGTACAGGCGCTTTGACCACCCGAAGCGGGTCAACGCCGATGTTTTTCACCGTAAAAATCTGCGTAGCCTTCGTGCCCGTGGCCACGCCGCCGAAGTCGGTATTGTCGTCGGGCGTCGGGGTGTTGTCCTTGTTCAGGATGGTCAGGCCGTTGCCCTGCACGTCGAGTTCGGGCTTGCGGGTTCCCGTGCCTTTCACGGTGAACGAAATGGGCTGATTGCCAGCCACTTTTACCCGTGCCGTGTATTCTCCTTCGGCCTTCGGCCTAAATTCTATGGTGAAATATTCGGCGCTGCCATAGCCCTTCACCTTGGTCTTTTTTGGTTGAACAATGGCCCAGACCGACAAATCATTGCCCTCCAAACTGATGGGTTGGCTGGGGATTTCCAGCTCCATTTCCCCCGTGTTTTGCAACGCAAACTTGTGACCGACCACGCTGCCCGTGCCCACCCTGCCAAAATCGGTTTCGTCCTCCAGCGTCGGGGAATCGTCGCCGTTTTGGATGGCGAGGCCCTTGCCCCGCAGCACCAGTTTGGCCGGGGCCGTGCCCGCCGTTTTTTGTTTTTCGGGCAAAACGGGGTTCGAGCCTTGCGTCAGCACGGAAGCCACGTTGCTGCGGCGGCCCGTTTTATTGCCTTCTTTGAAACGGGCTTGCATCGTGTAGTTATAGACCACCCCGTTCAGCACGTCGGTGTCCTCGTATTCCCGCTGGCTGCCGGGCACGGTGGTCAAAAATTCGGGGTTGTCGTTGCCCGTGGAGCGGAAGAGCAGGAACTCGTGCTCGCCTTCCGGCAAATGGGCGTTCAGCGGCGGCTGGAAGCTCCAAGTGAGCCGGACGGATGCGACATCAGGCGTTGTTTGCGAAGCAACGAGCTTTTTCACAGGTGCCCACGCCGCCAAAAAACGGGTCTTCACGTCCACGGCGTTGCTGGTGTCGGAGCGGTTGCCACTGTCATCCACGGCCAGCACGGCGTACTGGTACATGCCGCCGATTTGGCAGGTGGTGTCGGTGAAATGGTCGAGCCGGAAACCGACGCTGTCCCTTAGTTCCCAGCCGAGGGACTGCCCGCTTGTTTTGCGACGCAGCACAAGGTATTGCCTGCAATCCTCGCTCACGCTGGGCTTCCATTGCAGCCGCACGCCAGCTGTGTCCTGTTTCGCTGAAATCATCTGAGGTACAATGGGCGGCACTTTGTCGGGGCGTTTCAAGCGCAACACTTCCGACACTTCGCCCCGGTTGTTGTGCGAGTCCTCGGCGGAGACGACCACGTAGAGGTAGTCGTTCAGGCTGCGGTCGGCCACCGACCACGAGTAGCTGTTGTCCGTCAAAATGGTTTTGTTCAAAATGGGGAACTCCTGCTCCACGTTGTTGGCGGCATAGACCCAGTAGCCGATGAGGTCTTTGGCGGTGCTGTGCTCCCAGACGACCGTCACCGTGCCGTCGTCCTCGATATGACCGACGACCCTCGCTGGCGGCGGCGGCGGAATCAGGTCGGGCACGGACATGAACAGCTCTGGCGAGCGCTCGGCGTTGCCGTGAATGTCCATCGTGAGCACCCGCCAGAAATAGGCCCGGTTGCCGCTGAGGAGCGAATCGGGCTTCCAGGCGTATTCCCGAAGCTCATTTTTCAAAACAGCCAAGGTGTCGTACAGCCCGTTGGCATCCGTGCCGAGCAGTAGGTAAAACGCCTTGAAATCATCGGGCAGCGGGTCCACTTCCCAGCGGATGGTAGCGATGTTCGTCGTGTCGTTGTAAGCAGCCGACACGATGCCAGCCATCGGCGGCGGGGTCAGGTCAACGGCCTGTGCCTCCAGTTCCGTCCACGGACTCCAATCGCCGAAGCTGTCGAGGCCCCGCAGGCGGTAGCGGAATTTTTTATAATTGACGGCCACCGAGTCGAGGAACTGGTAATTGGAAATCGGGGCCACGTCATTGCTCACGAAGGTCAAAGGATTGTCGTGCAGCTTCTGCCAAGCCTTGCCATTGTCCCCGCTCCGCTCAATTTCGTAGGCCGAAAAATGCTTCACATTGCCCGGAATCTCCCACACAAGGTGGATGAGGTGGTCTTTTGAAATGGCCTCGAACGACACGGGCTTTGGTGCTGCCACCACCTCGTTTTTGATGCGCAACTGTGCCCGACTGTACTGTCCCGGCGCTTCGAGGGCCACGACTTGGTAGTTGTAGGTTTTGCCGGGCCGCACGTTTTTATCGGCAAAGCCGAGGCCGAGCATTTTGGCCGCCAATTGCGAGCCTTCTGCCGCAAACACGGCGAAGCCGTACCTCGTCTCAAAAACCTGTCCCTGCTCGGTGACCGGCCCCATTTCGCCCTCCTCTTCATTGTACAAAATGCCAGCAGCCAGCAGCGCCATGCTGTCCGACCCGCCGCCTTCTGCCCAGCGCATGACCCGCTCTTTTTCCCAAGGTTTGAATATGCCCAACGTGTCCACCGTTCGGAGGGCATCGCTGCCCGGTGGCAGGTCTTCCCAGCGGGTGAGCAGGTAGCCCTGCGTCAGCGATTTGTTCCAAAGCTCCGCTGAACTCGGTGCCCAGCGCACCATGATGCTGTCGCCGTAGGATTTTGCGAGAGCGAAAACTTGTGGGAAAACGGGCTTTTCCACTTTGGGCAGCATGTCGGTCAGCGAGCGGTTTTCGGGGAAACGGAAGCTGAGTTGCACGTCTGCCGGGACTTGTGCGGTCTGTCCCCGCTCGTATTTGATGTCAATGGAGGCGTTCATTCCCGGCACGGTCGGGGCACTGATGCGGTAGCGGTAGCTTTTGCCGGGCACGGCCACCGAGTCAATCAGCATGGAACCTGTGGCGAGGGCCACCCACGGGCGGGTCGCCACCTCGTGCATGATATAGTTCCAACGCATGGAATCGCCGTCCAGCAAGGTTTTGTCCGAAAACTGAAAACTGGTGTCGTACAGCAGCGCCCCGATGGCCTCCATCACGCCGTCTTCCAGTTGCTTGTTTTGCGAAAACCAAAGCGGGTATTGCGGCAGCAAACGCTCGGCCAGCACGGTACGGGTGGCGGGCAGTTCCACGCCGTCGGCGGTTTCGACCCGCTCCACCCGGTAGCCCGCTTGGGTGTTCTGCGACCAAGTGGCGGGGTTCAGGGGGAAAAAGGTCAGCGTGACGGCGTCGGTGTAGGCGGTGGCCTGTACGTAGAGCTGCGCCTGCGTCGTCAGCGTTGCGAAGCAGAGGAAGAGGAAAAGGAAATATTTGAGTTTATCCGTCATTTGTCTTGATAGTCATTAGTCATTTGGTCATTGGTATTTGGTATTTGGTCATTTTTCATTGGAATAAGCGAAAAAATGTCACCTCGAAATCAAAGTCCTTATCTTTGTAAGCATATCACTTTGATAAATAAACCGCCGATATGATAGCGACTTCTGCCTTGGACGAAATTGTGGACTTCATTGCCAGCGAAAACCCCAACCGGGTGCTCGCTTTCAAAGCCTCTGATGCTACCCGTAAAAGGGTTTTCAGCCTCATTGAAAAATCCAAAAAAGGCAAGTTGAACGAGCGGGAACAGGCCGAACTTGACCACTTCCTGACGCTCGAACACCTGATGCGCCTTGCAAAAATCCGTGCCTACCAAATGCTGCAGGAATGAGCCGCTATATCTCCGCCAAAAACCGCCTTTTTGTCAAAAACAGGGCTTCTTCCTGCTGCGAATACTGCCGGATTCCAGAACTTTTTTCTTTCATCGGCTTCGAAATTGACCACATCATTGCCTCAAAACATGGTGGCGACAACCATCCTGACAACCTTGCCTGGGCTTGTGCCATCTGCAACAACAACAAGGGGACGGACGTCGGCACTTTCCTCCTTCCTTCGTTGGACATCGTGCGATTTTACCACCCAAGGCTTGACAATTGGGACGAGCACTTTGAAGTAGCTGCTGCGCTGATTTTGCCCAAATCAAAAATTGGCGAAGCCACCATCAAAATATTTCAATTCAATCATGTGGACCGTTTAATGGAACGGGAAGCGCTTTTAAATGCTGGATTGTTTCCTCCTCCTGCCAATCTTCCGTCCTAACAATCTTAAAAAAGGCATCTTTTTGCCTTTAAATGCCTGCTGAAATCGAAACTTCACCTCAAAGCTGCTGTCATTGTACGGTGAACTTGAAGTTCAAAACGTAGTTGCCCTCGTCCGCATCATCGTTCGGGATGGTGACGCTGAACTCGTGCAATTTTGAGGTCGTTGGCAAAAACTCAAGGGTGAAACTGGTGGTCTGGCCGGGCGCTACGGTGGCCGTGGTACTACTCAAAAGCAGCGTCACCCGTGCCGCATCTGGCCCGCTGACCGTGACTTTTGGGTTGCCTGTCAGTTTCAGTTCTTTGCTGCCCGTGTTTTTGATGGTATAGGTAAATGTGCGCTTGTTCTTGTTGTTGAAAGTATTAGTGATGGAGCCACCGCTCGGCATACTGACCCCACTACTTGAGCTAGAATTGGTCACATCCATCTCCGGCAAAGCGACGCCTTTCCCTTTCAGGTTGATGGTATAATTGCCGTCGGGGTCGTTGCTGGCAACGGTTATCACCTCCGTGAAATCCCCGGCCACGCCTTTTGGATTGAAGGTGACGACCACATCCACCGTTTGATTCGGGGCAATGGTCATGTTTGACAAGTTCAACGATTGGTAGAAATTGGATTTCTGAATGAGCCTGCCGTTGTTGCCCAAACTCAGTACCAGCGGCGCAGCCCCCGTATTGGCGATGGTGAAGGTCAATTTTTGGGTTGCGCTGGTATTGACGTTGCCGAAATCCACCGTGCCGCCATTGGCCACGTTGCTGCCGTTGCTCCGCAAAACCAAGTCGGGGGCAATGGCCGTTGCCTTCAATTTGACGACAAACCCGCCCTCGTCGGGGTCGCTGCTTGGGATGGTCAAGGTGGCGGAGCGCAGCCCGGCCCAAGTTCCGTTGGCCATTTTGGGCGTGAATTTTACCGTAAAATCAGCGGAGCCATTGGCAGGTATGCTGGCCGTTGAAAATGCTGGCTCAATCGAGAACATGCCCACCTCGCCACTGACCGCAACCTTCGGGTTGCCCGTCAATTTCAGCGCAGCGTTCCCCGTGTTTTTGATGGTTAAAATGGCGGTTTTTGTTTCCCCAATCAGGACGGAACCCATGTCCACCACCTTGGCCGCATCGTTGTTCGAGGTGGCGATGAAAACACTGTTGCCGCCTGACTGCACATCAATATCTGGCACCCCAACGGTCGCTTTCAGGTTGATGACATAGCTGCCCTCGTTGGGGTCGTTGTTGGCAATGGTCAGGGTGGCTTTGCGCTCGCCACCGACAGCGGACGACGGGGTGAAGCGGATGGTGAAATTGACGGAATTGGACGCCTCGACACTGGCGGTGGTAAAGGCATTGGCCAAACTGAACTGCCCTGCGTGAGTCCCCGAAATGGCCAACTTGGTCGAACCAGTGAGTTGCAGCAGCCCATTCCCGCTATTACTCAGCCTAAACGTAAATTCCTTGGTGCCATCCGGCTCGGCCAAGCCAAAATCGGCTGTGCCGCCGCTGGCAATGGCGATGCCATCGTTGGAAATCAAATCAATCTCAGGCGCCATCGGCACGGCGTTCCCTTTCACGTTGATGACGAAATTGCCATTAACTGG
>JALOMF010000168.1 GCA_025455635.1 Saprospiraceae bacterium
ACCTGAGGAAAGTCAGAAAGAATTCTATGGGCATTTGGCAGCACAGCTAATTGACAACACATATGACAATGTTGGTGGAACTGGATCAAGACAATCCCCTGGTAGCAAAGCTAAAAACTCAGCAATTTGTCTCCATACTGGTAATCCAAGCACAAGGCACATTTTTCAAAATGCTCCTCATCCTGAAACACCAATCTTCCTGCCGACTTTGTGACGGCACCCAGTAGTTGAGGGCAATCAGCATAGTCAAGCTCTGAAATGCTCCTTGTACCGATTGCTCCATCGGCATCGCCGGGTCCTGCATCAGATGCAGGCTCATTGTGTTCATTTCCCTTTTCGGCTACCGATACGTCATCGTTTTTCTGACAAGCGAAAAACAGGGACAGCAGCATCAGCATAAAAGACGCTAAGAACAAATTTTTCTTTTTCATACCTTTGTAAAGTTTACTAACGTGAACGAAACGGGGCTACCGCTGTGCAGCTCGCAAGGTAGAACAGCTTTAGACCCCGTTTCTTTATCTATCGAAATCGCTCAATAGCAATAATTGGGAGGCTCTAGCAACTGCTAGCGCCGATTTTTTGAGTTAGCCAAATCCTGTCTTCTAATTTGTCTAGGTGCTTAGGTTGGTCTCACCGATAAAATCAAAATCTCAAAAAAACTACTTTGGGAAGCATCAAAAGGTACTATCGTAAATTTAATTGCAGCCACAAGATAAGCACTTTACCTCGAACAGCACAATGGGGGG
Organism: Saprospiraceae bacterium; assembly: GCA_025455635.1. Taxonomy (GTDB): domain Bacteria; phylum Bacteroidota; class Bacteroidia; order Chitinophagales; family Saprospiraceae; genus UBA6168. Next base: position 747 of record JALOMF010000168.1, read on the forward strand.
GAGGGCATATTTTTTTTAATATAAACTGATTTTCTTGCCCAAACCATCCTCTCTGTACTATCCCTTGCTCGAAAACAAGTTACACACAGTTTGTGGAAAACGAAAAATCCCGCTACCAAGGGCAGCGGGATTGTAGTCGGGATATTCATTTCCCGACCGGGAAAAAACATGGTGGGAAATAAATTTCCCAACTACAGCTTCACCATCTGCACCGCCGCCAAATGGCCATCGCCGCAGAGCTGCACGATGTAGATGCCAGCCTTCAGTTCGCCAACGGGAACTTGGGCCGTGGACTGTCCCACTTGCAGGTCGGTGCTGGCTGATTTCACCACATTGCCAGCAGCGTCGTAGAGCTGGATTTTGTGGACGCCAGCCAACTTGCTCGTGATGCGCAGGTTGAGCAGGTCGGCCACCGGGTTGGGCAGCACTTCGATGCGGGCGAGGTCATTGCCCAGCTCGGCGATGGTGCTCACGGTGTTTTCTGGCATGGCGAGCGTGCCGCTGGCATTGCCGTCGCCAGATGTTTGCGTGTTGTTGTTGGAAGCGAGGCTGCTAGCGTAGAAAGTGACCTCGCCAGTACCAGCCACGGGGGCTACCCAAGGCAGTTCGACCACGTTGCTCGACCGTGGGGCGGTGTGCTCGATGTACTTTTTGTTGCTGATGGCCTTCACGGCAATGCCGGAGGGCAGGGTGCTGCCCCAATCACCAGCCTGTGCATTGGCAGCATTGAGCGAAAGCGCCTGAAAGCCGTACCTCGCTGGCGAGCCGGTGCCTGCCGTGGTGGTCATTCTCAGGGTGTAGGTTTTGCCGGGGTCGTACTTGGTGACGGCGACAGTGTCGTCCAGCAGTTCGAGGCTGACTACAGGCTCGAAGGCACCAGCGGTGTGGCAGGTGGAGTTGGCGCAGGTGCCATCGCCGGGAGCGCCCGTCACCCGCAGGTTGGCCTGCGTGGCGGGGCCACCCGAACGGCTTTGCAGCAAAAGGAAAAGGCCAAGCAGGCCAGCTACGGTGTAGATGTTTTTGAATTTCATAAGCAGAATTTAATGGTAAATAGATTTGTGGATGTAGTCCTCTGGTTTTACGGCGGGCAGCCTACAATAATAATTAAGGTGGCGAAGATGCTCAAAGTTATTGCGCCATTGTTTTTTCCACCTGTTAAATTTCTTGGAAAGGTCAGCCTTCATACAAATAGCCCTGTTCAGGGTTGCGGCCCTTGATGCCCCGGAAGTAGTCGTCAATGAGCTGGAAGTCGGCCTCCATGTTTCCCGAAGGGTAAAAAGGCTCCCGGAACTCGACCACCCGCCTGCCCCAGTCGAAGCGGCACAGCACGATGGCCGCCCCGCCGCCCACGGCGATGTGGTAAAACCCGGTCTTGAGCTTGTCCACCCGGCTGCGGGTGCCCTCCGGCGAAATCACCGTGTGGAACTTAGGCTCTTTCTGGTAAATCTCCGTCAATGTCTGCACGAAATTGGTGCTGCGGCTGCGCTCCACGGGGTAGCCGCCCAGCCACCAGAACAGCCAACCGAACGGCGGCTTGAAGAGGCTGCTCTTGGCGATGAACCGCACGGGCGTCTTCAGCGTGACCCGCACGAGCAGGCCCAGCGGGAAGTCCCAGTTGGAGGTGTGCGGCACCACCACGATGATGACCTTGGGCAGCTCGGAGGGGTAGCGGCCCAGTATTCGCCAGCCAAAAATGCGGAGTATGAAAATGCTGATGCGGCTTGCCATTGATAGCTTTTTTTGGTTCAGTTGCGTTTAGGCTTTTACAAAAATCAAACATGTGATGCCTAGAACAGTGCTGCAAATATTTGGTTTTTCCGCCTAGTATTTCTCGATTTTAAAAAACCGCCATACATTTGTTGTTGAAAACGCCCGTATTGCGTTTCAACAGACTATAAACAACGAGAAAACGACCATGCGCAAGACCACGTACTTGCCTGCACACTTCACTGGGACTATCCTCTTCCTACTCATAGGCCTGCCTTTGTTTGGCCAAAAACCTGCAGCCACGCAAGCCATCAAGCCCGCCAAAATAAACTTGGAGTTCGCACCGGGGGGCGGTTTTTTCACCGATGCTGCAAATGTTCAGTTGCTGTCGCCGGGCGCCGCTGTTTACTACACCACCGACGGAAGCCGTCCCACGGTGAACTCGACCCGGTACACCGCACCAATAAACATCAAAAAAACGACCGTGCTCAAGGCCATCGCCGTGCTCAAGGGCGAAAAAAGCAGGGTTTTCTCCAATACCTATTTCCTCAACGAGCCAGAAACCAGCATCCCGGTGGTATCGCTGTCGCTGGCCTCGTCGGTGCTTTTCGACCCGGAGAGCGGCCTGTTCATGAAGGGCGACAATGCCTCCGATGCCTCTTGGATGCAGCCCGGCGCCAATTTCTGGAGCCGCCGGGAAGTGACCGCCAATTTCGAGTACTTCGAGGCCGATGGCAAGCTTGTCCTGCAAGACCAAGTGGGGATGCGCCTGTTCGGGGGCATGAGCCGCCTCTTCCCCCAGAAATCACTGGCGCTCGTGGCCCGCAGCCGCTACGGGGACAACCGCCTCCGGTACCCGTTTTTCGGGAAAAATGGCCTCAAAAAATTCAAGTACCTCGTGCTGCGCAACAGCGGTAGCGACTTCGGCAAGACCCACTTCCGGGACGCCCTGATGACCCACCTCGTCAAGGACTGGGACCTCGATGTGCAGGACTACCAGCCCGCCCATGTTTACATCAATGGCAAATATTGGGGCATACTGAACATCCGGGAAAAAATAAACCGCTACTACATCGCCAGCCACTTCAACGTGGACGCCGACAGCGTTGACCTCATCGAGCACCGCTTCACCCGCCGCTTCGGCTCCACGAAGCACTACCAGCGCCTGCTCAATTATTTGGAAAAAAACAGCCTCGCCACCGACGAGAAATTCGCCTACGTGGCTTCGCAAATGGAGGTGAACAACTTCCTCGATTACCAAGTGGCGCAAATCTACTTCGACAACCAAGACGCCGGGGGCAATATCAAGTTCTGGCGGCCACAGACCCCCACCGGGCGCTGGCGCTGGCTGCTCTACGACACCGACTGGGGCTTCGGCCTGAACGACCCCAAGGCTTACCGCAACAACAGCTTGGAGTTCCACACCGAGCCGCACGGCCCCAACTGGCCCAACCCACCGTGGAGCACCCTCATCTTGCGCAAGCTGCTGGAAAACAAGGCGTTCCGCAACCAGTTCATCAACCGCATGGCCGATAGGCTGAACGATGATTTTGCCACCGAAAAGGTCCTGGCCGACATCGAGCGCTTCTACGAAAAACTCAAGCCGGAGATGCCCCGCCACCTCCAGCGCTGGAAGCTGCGGGAGAAGACTTGGCTCGCCGAGGTGAACGTGCTTCGGCGCTTCGCCAAGGAGCGACCTCAGTACATGCGCCAGTTTTTGATGAAAAAATTCAACACAGGCGAGCTTCGCAATGTGTCGCTCGGCATTGCCCACGGCGGCAAGGTGTTCCTCAACGAGACGATTGACTTCCGGGACACCTTCAGTGGGCAATACTTCGAGAAAGTGCCCATCCGGCTGCGGGCCGTGCCCGACCTCGGCTACCGCTTCGTGGGCTGGGAGGGCGAGGGCGTCAACTCCGGCTCGCCCGACCTCTACCTGCAACTGACGAAAAAAACTGGATTGAGCCTCCGGGCCGTCTTCGAGCGGTACGAGCACCCGCTTGCGCAAAAAATCATCATCAACGAAATCAGCTGCAACAACAAGCAGACCGGCGACTGGGTGGAGATTTACAACAATGCTGGCAAACCCATGAACCTCAAGGGCTGGAAACTGGCCGACCGCAAGCACGAGTTCAGCTTCCCGGCCTACAACCTGCCGCCCAAGGGCTACGTCGTGGTCTGCGAGGATTCCGTGAAGTTCTTGGAAAAATACCCGAACGCACAGAGCGTCATCGGCGGCCTGAGCTTCGGCCTCAACAAGCGCCGGGAAACCATCGAGCTGTTCTCCAACGACGACTCGGCGGTGGACAGCGTGGGCTACGACCTGCAGCCACTTGATTCCATGTTTACGATGAACCTCCTGCTGCCCAGCCTCGACAACGGCGACCCCAACAACTGGGAACTGACGCCCGGCGAAGGCTCGCCCGGCAGCGCCAATGCTTATTTTGTGAAAAGCCAGATTGATGGTCGGCGCACACTGTTCATGCAGTTGGGGGCTGGCTTAGGGGTGCTGGCTGTGGCGGTGCTGGCGCTTTGGTTGCGCCGACGAAGGGGGTAGGCAAAGCAGCGCCTATCCTGCAAACTCAAACACTGGCACCAATCGGCTACCCGCCAAAGCCCTTTCAGTAGCCTCGTAATTGGCAGTCATGCCAAGGATGAAGCCGCCGCCGCCTGCGCCGCAGACCTTCAATTTGTACAAATCGTCCTCCAAACCATCGAGCCACCGCTTGTGGTAGGTATCAGGTATCAGCCCTCGCAAATAATTGTATTGAAAATGGCTGATGGCATGGAAAAGCTCAAAGACCGATTCAGCATCGCCCCGCAAAAAGCAGCCGATTGCCTTAATCACGTCAGGAATGAGCGTGTGATGCACACGAGCATAACTGCCCTTTCCCTTAATTTTTCGTAAAAAATATTCAATGAAAATCGTGGCAGACCGCTGCATGCCCGTATCCAACAAGAAGATGGTATAAACGCCTTTTGCCGGGGTGTTTTCCGTAGAAAGATACTTGATTTTATTGGGCAAGTCCATCACCTCCACGCCTGCCTTGCCGCCAAGCAGCACGGGCTTTTGCAGGTAGCAAACCAGCGGGTCGGTGCCACTGCTCGTGCCGTGAAAGAATGCCTCGATTTGCGCCAGCGCCTTTTTCAGTTCAAGCATGTTAGCCCCCCACTCCTCATTCCGCAATCCATAATCCGCAATCACCGCAGCGACCAGCGCCCCCGAACTCCCTGCACCATACCCCATGGGGATATTTGACTCGAAGACCAAGCCATCTTGCAGTGCCTGTTTGAATGCTGAAATGTCAAGTTTCACAAGTAGTTCGCCCCGCTGCTGGAGCTGGTCAAGGTAGTCGGCAAGCTGTGGCAACTGCTGCTGCTGGGCGGCCAAGGCTTTGGGGCCAAGTTGCGGAGCGTAAGCCCATTTGCCCGAAAACAGGGGCAACGGCACGGCCAGGGCATGGGAGCCTAGGTTGACGGTGTGCTCGCCAAAGAGGAGGAGCTTGGCTGGGAAGGTGGGAGCCATCTTACTGCATGTAGTAGATTTTGATACAAGATAAAAGATAGACGATTTCAGGTTTTAGATTTCGAGCACGCTCCCTAAATCTTATGTTTTAAATCGCCTGGCTTATAGATGAAATCAAAATTTAGTGAATTTAAAGGTTGTGGGATTTCCCCCGTAAAAGTATGCCCGCTTCCCCTACTTTTGCTTTCCCGTTGGGGAATAAATCAAAGATTATGCAACGCCAAGCCTACCGCCTAAAAGCGGGAAACATCAACAACCTCAAACTCATCACCGACGAACTGCCGGAGCCTGGGCCAAAGGAAGTGACCGTGGAAGTGAAGGCCATCGGCCTCAATTTCGCCGACGTGTCCGTCATCCTCGGCCTGTACTCGGCCACGCCCAAGGGCGAGTTCACGCCGGGCTTGGAGGTATCGGGCGTAGTGGTGAAGGCAGGCAAGGAGGTCACGTCGGCCAAGGTCGGCGACCGGGTGATGGCCGTCTGCCGCTTCGGGGGCTACGCCACGCACCTCAACATGGCCGAGCAGTACGCCATGCCCATGCCCGACGGCTGGACCTTCGAGGAGGGGGCGGCCTACCTCGTGCAGGTGCTCACGGCCTACTATGCGCTGCGCCCGTTGGGCAATTTGCAGCCGGGCCAGACCGTGCTCATCCACAGCGCAGCGGGCGGCACGGGCATCTTCGCCAACCGCATTGCGAAGCAACTCGGCGCCACCACCATCGGCACGGTGGGCAGCACGGCCAAGCTCGATTTGCTGCGGCAAGAGGGCGTGGACTTCCCCATTGTGCGGGACGAGAATTTTTTCCCCAACCTCGATAAGATACTGAAAGACAGGGAGTTGAACCTGATTTTGGAGACCAACAACGGCAAAATCCTCATGGGCGACTTCAAGCGGCTGGCACCGATGGGCCGCAGCGTCGTGTACAGCGCCGCCGATTTCATCACGCACGGCAACCGCCCGAACCTCTTCAAAATCATTTGGAAATACCTGCGCCGCCCGCTCATTGACCCGATGAAACTGACCGACGGCAACCGGGGCATGTTGGGCTTCAACCTGATTTACCTTTATGAAAAATCGCACCTGCTGCACCAGTACGTGCAGGAAATCAAGGCACTGAACATCGGCAGACCGAGGGTCGGGCACGTGCTCAGTTTCGATAAAGTGCCCGATGCGGTGCGGCTGCTCCAGTCGGGCAAAACAACGGGAAAAGTAGTTGTAAAAATTTGATAATCAATGAAATACAAAACCATTTTCGTAGATGCGCCGATGGCTAAGGCCAAAGGGACTTGGGGTATGAGCTTTGATGAACCCAATGGCGACCAACTCGCACGGGATATACAGGCCGTTATCTTGGAGAATGTGATGGAGGGGTTTGAACTAATGCAGTCTTTGCCCGTAACATCTTCTAGCACCATTTCTGGGGCTTATGCCTATTCTTTCACGTCGGGCGTTATTTTGATTTTTAAACAGCAAAACCCATGATTTCCTTTCGCTGCAAACCCTTTTACGAACTGACTTCGCACCAACTCTACGCCATCATGGCACTCCGGCAAGAGGTGTTCGTGGTGGAACAAAACTGCCCCTACCTCGATGCCGACGGCAAAGACCTCAAGGGCTACCACCTCTCCGGCCACGACGACGACGGCAAGCTCGTGGCCTACGCCCGGCTGCTGCCCAAGGGCGTTTCTTACGAAAGTTTTGTATCCATCGGGCGCATCGCTACGTCTCCATCGGTGCGTGGCACGGGCGCCGGGCAGTCGCTGATGAAGGCCGCCTTGGACAATATGGAGCAGCTCTTCCCCAATGACAGCATCAAAATCAGCGCCCAGAGCTACCTGCGCAGCTTTTACGAGAGCTTTGGCTTTGTGGTCAGTGGCGACGAGTATTTGGAAGACGATATCCCGCACCTGCCCATGGTGCGCTAGTAGTCGGGGAATTCATTTCCCGACAGTTGGGAAATGAATTTCCCAACTACAAACGGGTACAACTATGAAAAAAACACTGTTCATCCTGCTCCTGCTGGGCAAGCTCTGCCCCATTTTCAGCCAGAACATCATCGAAGACGCCACTGCCCTGATGAAAGCGGGCCGCCTCGGCGAGGCCGAAGACCTCGTGAACCGCTACCTGCTCGACGACCCGCTGAACATTGACGCCATCATGATGAAGGGCAACGT
>JALOMF010000169.1 GCA_025455635.1 Saprospiraceae bacterium
AAAACACCTGTAAAATAAGGCGTTTCATTAATCAACCTATTTAAGCATTTTATTAATTAAATGACAGAAAACCCACCATTTTCACAGCCCACCCGCCAATCATCGGCTGCCATATTTTTTATACTAGGCGGGGTTTTGAGGATGCTTTTCAGGCAGCTTTGGGTCGTGATTTTGGTATTTGTTTTTAATAAAAAAAACAGTTTCGACACTTATACCTTCATCTTCCTTGGCCTGGCGGTATTCACGGCCCTGATGTCGCTGCTGAATTATTTCAACCTGTTTTTTTACATCAAAGACGGCGAACTGGTGCTCGAAAAAGGCGTGCTCCGCAAGTCCAAAATCAACGTGCCGCTCGACCGGGTACAGACCGTCAATTTCCGGCAGAACATTTTCCACCAAATCTTCAACGTAGTCGCCGTGGACATAGACACGGCTGGCTCGGCAGGCAAGGAGTTCAGCCTCCATGCCCTCAGCAAGCCACAGGCAGAGCTGTTGCGGGAAGTCGTCAGCAGTAGGCAATCACTTACGAAAGCATTAGTTCATCAACCCACAACCCCAGCGCCCCAATCCGAAATCCCAAATCCGAAATCCGAAATCTTCAAGCTCGTCCCGCTCGACCTACTGAAAATCGGCATTTCACAAAACCACCTGCGCACGGCGGGCATCTTGCTGGCCTTCACGCTCAGTTTCGCCGACGATGTGCAAGCGGCGCTGGGCATTGATTTGGAGAAAAAACTGGCATGGTGGCTCGGCACGAGCCAAGGCACCGACATCCTGCTCACCTTGCTGATGGCTGCCCCGGTCTTCTTGTTGGCCTCGTTCGTGGTCACGCTGTTCCGCACGGTGCTCCAGTACTACGACCTCCGATTTCTGCGCACCGAGCAGGGCTTCAAAATCGAGAGCGGGCTGTTCACCCGGCAGGAGGTATCGGCGGTTTTGGCCAAAATCCAGTACGTGCGCTGGGCCAGCAGCCCGCTCATGCGGCTGTTCGGGATGGTGAAAGTCTCGCTGCCCCAAGCCTCCAGCGTGGTGGTCAGGGGCAAGCTGACGGTGGGGCTGCCCGGTTGCTATGCCCCGCAGTTGGCAGCGGTGCGGGCGGCCTATTTCCCCACCGAAACCGAACAACAATGGGAGCCGCACGGGGTGCATGGCATCTCAGCCATCTGGCGCATCCTGAAAATAGGGCCGCTGCCAGCGCTCATCCTGCTTTACGCCACCTGGGACTATATGGGCAATCAAGCCTTCATCTGGCTGGCATGGCTAGCCGTGGCAGCTTGGTTGGCCAAGCGCTACCAGCAGTCGTGGCGTTGGGAGGTGAGCGAGGAAGGATTGAGGGCCGAGTGGGGCGTTTTCAACCGAACAGCCGTGCTGCTGCAATGGCACAAGGTGCAGGCCGTCAGTGTCCGTCGGCCCATTTTCACCAAAAAAAGCAAACTGGCCCGGCTGACGCTCTACACGGCAGCGGGCGATATTAGCGTGCCGTATATCCCTTTTGAAAAAGCGCAGGCCGTGCAGGATTTTGTGCTGTATAAAGTGGAGGCGGGGGATGGGGCGTGGATGTAAAAACACCTTAAAACAACAAGTGGGCAGCCCGCTCCCGGACTGCCCACCCATATTTTAATACTTCATACCTCCATCAAGCATCCACCTTCGCATACTTGGCATTGGCTTCGATGAAGGCCCGGCGGGGCGGCACCTCTTCGCCCATGAGCATGGAGAAGATGCGGTCGGCCTCGGCGGCGTCGTCAATGGTCACTTGGCGGAGGATGCGGCTGTTGGGGTCCATCGTGGTCTCCCAGAGCTGCTCGGCGTTCATTTCACCGAGGCCCTTGTAGCGCTGCGTCTTCACGGAGTTGTCGTTTTCACCGTTGGAATAGGCGGCGATGGCCTCACGGCGCTCCTCGTCGTTCCAGCAGTAGCGGAACTGCTTGCCTTTTTTTATCAAATAAAGCGGCGGCGCCGCAATATAGATGTAGCCCTGCTCGATGAGCGGCCTCATGTAGCGGAAGAAAAAGGTCAAAATGAGTGTCGTGATGTGGCTGCCGTCAATATCGGCGTCGCACATGATGACGGTCTTGTGGTAGCGCAGTTTCTCGATATTGAGCACCCGTGCGCCTTCGCTGTTCTCGGTGATGCTGACACCGAGGGCGGTGAAGATGTTCTTGATTTCCTCGTTCTCGTAAATCTTGTGCTCCATCGCCTTCTCCACGTTCAGGATTTTTCCCCGCAGGGGCAAAATGGCCTGGAAGTGGCGGTCACGGCCCTGCTTGGCCGTACCACCTGCCGAGTCGCCCTCTACGAGGAAAATCTCGCTCTCAGAGGGGTCTTTGCTGGAACAGTCGGCGAGCTTGCCGGGTAGGCCGCTGCCAGTGAGGGCGTTCTTGCGCTGCACCATTTCACGGGCCTTGCGGGCTGCTTGGCGGGCCGTGGCTGCGAGGATTATCTTCTCGATGATGCGGCGGGCCGAGCCGGGGTTTTCTTCCACGAAGGTCGAAAGCGCATCGTCCACGGCACGGGACACGATGCCCAGCACCTCGGAGTTGCCCAGCTCGCTCTTGGTCTGGCCCTTGAATTGTGGCTCAGGCACCTTCACCGACACGATGCAGGTAAGGCCCTCCCGAAAGTCTTCGGCGGAGAGCGTCACCTTGGCCTTGGTCAACATGCCTGACTGCTCGCCGAACTTGGCGAAGACCCGGCCCAGCGCCCGGCGGAAACCGCTGACGTGCGTACCACCTTCTCCAGTGTTGATATTGTTTACGTAGGAATAGCTGTGCTCGCTGAACGAAGTATTGTAGGTCATGGCCACTTCCACCTCCACGTTGTCCTCCTTGCCCGTCACGTAGATGGGCTTTTCGAGGATTTGCGCACGGGATTCGTCGAGGTACATCACGTACTCCAAAAGGCCGCCTTCAGAATGGAAGGTCTCGGTCTTGAAACTGCCATCTTCCATCACTTGCCGCTCGTCGGTGATGACCATTTCGAGGCCCTTGTTCAGGAACGAAAGCTCCTTGATACGGGCGGCAAGGGTATTGTAATTGTACTCTAGCGTCTCCACGAAAATTTCGGGGTCGGGCTTGAAGGTGACGTAGGTGCCACGCTTGTTGGATTCTCCGACTTTACGGACGTCGTAGAGCGGCTTGCCTTGGGAGTACTCCTGCTCATAATAAGTGCCATCACGGTGTACCTCCACGTGCAGGCGAATGGAAAGTGCGTTCACACAGGAAACGCCCACGCCGTGCAAACCACCGGAAACTTTGTAGGTGTCCTTGTCGAATTTACCCCCTGCGTGCAGCACGGTCATGACCACCTCCAAGGCTGATTTTTGCAGCTTTTCGTGCATGCCGACCGGGATGCCCCGGCCATTGTCCTTCACGGTGATGGAGTTGTCGGGGTGGATGGTAGTCTCTACCCGGGTACAGTAACCGGCCAAGTGTTCGTCAATGGAGTTGTCAATCACCTCCCAGACGAGGTGGTGAAGGCCCTTCACGTCTGTCGTTCCAATGTACATGGCCGGGCGCTTGCGCACAGCCTCCAATCCTTCTAGTGCGGTGATGTTTCCCGCATCGTAATGGCTATTGTCAGGCTTGAAGCCTTCTGTTTCATCTATATTTTTCATGGCGCAAAGGTAGCAAAAATGGGGTGTATTTTGGAGCGGTTCCAAAAGCAATTTTGATTGTTTGGAAAATCCTGTTGCAATCAAAAACGCAGGCCAAAACTTATGCTCGATTTGTTGAAAATCGGCAATCTTTATCCCGCTTCGCTTGTTGTGAGCCTGAATTATTTTTGTTTCAAATTTTTTAAAAATGCCAAACACCATTCCCGTTTTCAAAGGCAAAAACCGCTTCCTGCCCGGTGCCGAGTTCCTGCGCAACCCCTTCGAGTTCACCGTGAAGCGCTCGCACGAGATGGGCGATTTCTACATGATGCCTTTTTTGCTCCGCAAAATTTTCGTGATAACCAACCACGAGGCGGTGGCGCATGTGCTCACGAAAAACCAGAAAAACTACCGCAAAAGCCCCGCCTACCGCCAGTTGCGATTGGCCATCGGCACGGGGCTGGTCACCAGCGAGGGCGAGTTTTGGCGCAGCCAACGGCGGCTCGTGCAGCCTGCATTTTACAAGACACAGCTCGAAGAGCTTTTCAAGGGGATGGCCGTGGTGGCTGGCAAATACATTGCGGAGCTGCACGAAAAAACGAAGCGGGGCGAGCCGCTCGACGCCTCCAAGGAGATGATGGAGGCCACGGCACGCATCGTGCTCAAGACCCTGTTCAGCACCGAGGACACCGCCGACATCAACGAGATGTACCGGGTGATGATGGATGCGCAGGACTACCTCGTGTACCGCACCGTGAAGCCCTACATGATTCCCTTCACCTACCTCAACGGCTCGCACCGGAAGTTCAAGCGGGACATCGCCTGGTTCAACCGCTATATTTTTGACCTGATTGAAAAGCGCCGCCACGACCCCAACCCGCCCAACGACCTGCTCACCATGCTGCTCACCTCCAAGGACGAGGACACGGGCCAGGCCATGAGCGACCAAGCCCTGCGGGACGAGGCCGTCACCCTGTTTGCCGCAGGCCACGAGACCAGCGCCACGGCGCTCAGTTGGGCGCTCTGGCTGCTATCCAACCACCCCGATGTGGTGCAGAAAATGCGGGGCGAGATAGCCGCCGTGCTGGGCGACCGGATGCCCGGGTTCGAGGATTTGCGCAAGCTGACCTACACCATGCAGGTGATTCAGGAGGTGATGCGGCTCTACCCGCCGGGCTTCGCCATCGGGCGGCAGCCACTGGCCGAGGACGAGATTCTGGGCGTGAAAATCCCGCTGAACGCCATCATGTTCATCAGCATCGCCGCCATGCAGCGTGACCCCCGGTACTGGGAGCGGCCCCACGATTTTTTCCCCGAACACTTCAACCCGGACGTGGAAAAGGAGCGCCCAAAACTGGCCTACATGCCCTTTGGCGCCGGGCCGAGGATGTGCATCGGCAACCATTTTGCGCTGATGGAAATGCAGCTGCTGCTGGCGCTGCTGGTGCGGGATTTCGATTTTGAAATGGTGGAGGGCCACCCCGTGGAGCCGGAGCCGCTCATCACCTTGAAGCCGAAATACGGGATTTTGATGAGGGTGCGGCCTGCCGGAAAACTGGCAGCGGCCTCGTAACTCACTGTAAATCAAATTTTTACCGAAGGTAAAAAATCAAATCCGGGAAATCCTCGACGTACTTGGCAGCCAAGGTCTTAGAGAGCGGGCTGCCCCGAAGGTGCGCCGTCACCACAGCCGACTGGAAGCCGTCCTTGGCCAGCGTCTCCTGCCAAGCCAAGGCCGAGGCAAATGTCAAATAAATGCCGGGCGAAAAGCTCGTGCCGCCACCTCCACCACTTCCTGCCACTTCCACCAAGCCATCGGGGTACAGCTCAAAAAGCTTCGCCAAATCGGCGCTCGTAGGCACTTCCACCGACACCCGGTAGGCCAGGCTGTTCATTGTTTTTTGAAAAAAATGCGCCTTGAAGGCCCTCGCAGGCAGCTTCGGCCGGAAAAGCTCGAAGGGCAAAACCGTTGGGTTCAGCACAAAGACCTCGGCACGGCGGTTCGGCGGGCTTGGGTTTTCGGCCTGTTCGCCTTCGGCAATGGGGTAGCTGCTCCCGGCAAATAGCAGCGCCACCCGGCCCGGTGGCACGCCCTCCTGCCGGAGCAGGTCGTTGACCGTTTGCGAAGCGAACCGAAAATAGACCGATGGGCTGTCGCCTTCGGCGCAATGGATGGCGAGCGTGGCCGCCAGTTTCGGGTAGCGGACGAGGAGCTGCGCAAGCTGGGCAAATTGGTTGACGCAGGTCTCATCGGGCGAGCCGCCGAGCGGTGGCAAGGCCATCACGGGCAGCTCGAAGCTGCTTATTTCATCGAAAAAATGCGGACTCTCCCCTGCTACTGCCTGCTCGGTGGGCTTCGCATTTTTCCCTTCGGGAACAAGGTGGAAAGCCACGGGCCACGACTCGCCCAAGTGCTCCTCACGGGGCAGGTCGAAGAGGGCGAGGTAGAGGTCGTGGCCGCCGAGGCTGGTGAGGCGGTCGGAGGAGAAAAACGCACGGTCGGCGTTGGCGGCTAGGCGAAAGCCCTCATCGTCGGCGGTGGAGTTGATGGGAGGGCCGAGGTTCACGGGCGGCGACCACTGCATGGCCCTGTCCTGAAAAACGGCGCTAAGTACGTCGAGGCCGCCCATGCTCCGCTCCGGGTGGGTGGAGCTGAAATAGAGCGTACGGCCATCCCGTGCGAGGAAGGGCGAGGTCTCGTCGTAGGGCGTGTTGACGGGTGGGCCGAGGTTCTTGGCGGGCGTCCAGTAGCCGTCGGTGAAGGTGCTCACGTAGAGGTCGAGGCCGCCGAGGCCGCCCGGCCTTCGGCTGGCGAAGAGCAGGATGCTGTCGTTGAAAAAATGCGCCGACACATCGCCCTCGGCAGGTCGCATGGGTCCGTCGAACGGCTCGAAGAACAGCGATTTTTCGAGGGGGTTTTCCCGGAAGGTGTCCACGAGGATTTCGCCAGTGGCCTGTGTTTTTCCCCTGAAAAAATAGAGCTGTGCGCCGCCGGGGCCGAAGCCGAGGGCCGCCTCGTTGGCCGTGGAGTTGACGAAGCTGCCGATGGACTGCGGCACCGACCAGTCGCCGGTGCTGGCATCGCTGAAGAAGATGTCGGTGGAGGTGCTATCGGTCGGGGAAGGCGCTGAGAAATAGAGCCGTTCGGGGTTGTTGGGGCTGGGCAAGGGGCAGTGCTCGTGGTAGCTGGAGTTGAAATTGGTGAGGGGCACTACCGCTGCGGCGGCTGGCAATCGGCGAAGGCGCAGGCCCGTTGCGCAGCGCCGAAGCTCGTCGTACACGGCGGTGCGCCAAGGGTGCTTGGCGGGTATTTTTTTGAGGTATTTTTTGAAAAAAATGGCCGCTTTTTCAAACTCAAAACGGGACTGGTTGAGCTTGGCGAGGTACAGGAGGTTGGCCGGAGGGAGCTTTCCCTTTGCCAAATGGGCGGCGTAGAGCTTCGCCTCTGCGTCGGCTGGCTGGTGGAGGTGGTAGCGGCAGATGCCAATATTGGTGAGGGTTTTGGCATCGTTCTCGCCCCATTTTTCGGCCTGGAGCAAGGCAGCGAGCGCTGGCTTGTACTGCTGGGCTTTGATGTGTGCGGCCCCCTTTTCTTTCAATTCGGCGGCAGCTTGCGGGGACGCAGGCATTGCGAAGCAAAGGAGTGAAAAAATGGCGAGCAGTCGGAGCATCAAGGTGCTGTGTTTCGGTTTTGGAACTTTGTTGCGCAGCAAAAATGCGAAAAAACTGCAGGGTTGCAGGGTGAAGTAGCAGGATTGCTGGAAGGGTTTGGTTATGCTGGACTAATTCTGTTTATTTCGGCCACGATTGAAATCAACACCCATGCGTCTAGCACTTGCCATTTTGTGGTTGGCGATGCCCATAGTGGCCATTGCCCAAGAGCCGGCCTACCTTCACTACGGGGTGAGCGATGGCCTGCCCAGTTCGCTGGTGTACTGCATCGAGCAGGACAGCATGGGGGTGATGTGGCTCGGCACGGACAAGGGCTTGGTGCGCTTCGACGGCTCCCGTTTCCGCACCTTCAGCATCAAGGACGGGCTGCCCGACAACGAGGTGCTGAACATGTACAGCGACAGCTACGGCAGGCTGTGGCTGTCTTGCTTCCGCAACAAACCTTGCTATGAAAAACATGGCGAAATCTTCACGGAAGCCGACGACCCCATGCTAAAGGGGCTGGACATGAATGCGGGCACTTTTGTGTTTGGGGAAGACAATAGCGGTACTTTGTGGATGACGGGTGGCGTAACGGGATTGGGCAAGGTGTCGGGAAATGAAGCGAGCTATTTTGACAAGCAGCACATGTTTGGCTCAAAACCTATTTTTAACACCCTCAATTCCATCTGGTCTTTGAACAACCGCGTGTTCGCCTCTAGCAACAGCAAGATTTTCCGCATCTCAAACCGTGGAACCGCTACGCCTATCTTCGATTTTCCCTTGGAAATGGGTCTGCTGGACGTTGTGTCAATTGGTGTCAGCGGCAACCGCCTGCTTTGCTCAATGAAGGAAGGACTTTATTTGATGGAATACGTGGGCGATGAGCTTAGGATTATAGCGCAA
>JALOMF010000170.1 GCA_025455635.1 Saprospiraceae bacterium
TGGTGAACAATATGGTGACTGTCAACAGCTTTTGCGATGCGGACACCATTCCGGGCCAGTTGCTGCGCACTGCTGCCAATGGCGATTATTTCGTGGCCACCGAAGCCAACCTGACCAATTTGACCCACCTCACTTTCACTGGCTGGATAAAGCCCAACGGCGCAGGCGACAATTTTGGTGCAATATTCAGCAGCGGCGATTGGTGCGCCCACTGCGACGACATCGAGGGGCTTATCTTCGATTACGACGGCAACAAGCTGTGGTACCGCTGGCCGGGTGATACCGATGAATGGTGGCACAACAGCGGCATGACCATCCCGCTGAACGAATGGAGCTATGTGGCGCTGGTGGTCACACCTACGGCGGCCACGCTTTATTTGAACGATAAAAAATTCGTGAACACGAGGGCGCACAACCCCGGCAATATCGAAAGCATCAATTTCGGAAAAGGCTTTTACGACAGCTATTTCAAGGGTGACATGGACGAGTTCACGATGTGGCGGCGGGCGCTCACGGATGCCGAAATCAGGAACCTGCGCCATGTCACGAAGGAAGACGTGATACCCACCGACCCCACGCTCATCGGGTATTGGCAGTTCAATGATTTGGTAAACAACAGGGTCATGGACCACGCTGGCCAGTTCCACGGCAACCTGTTGGGTGCTGCGACGCTGGCCAACAGCGCGGCCCCCGTGGGCGGCGGTGTTTCACAAAGTTTCACCTTGATGGCGGGCACTACCGTCTATGACTTTGCGCAAGCTGGCGCAAAAGTCTGGATGTCGGACTGCGAGCAATCCACCGGGACGCTGGTGGCCACCCGCCTGAACGTGGCGCCGGACGCCCAGCCAAACACCAACGACTTCCCTGAAAACTACTGGATTCTCAACCATTACGATGGCGGCGGAGGTTTCCCACCCTTGGATTCGATACAGCTGACAACGAACGACCCCGGCTTCATGTCGGGTTTGGGCGGCAGTGCGAGCAAGGCAGTCGTCCATTTGCGGAGCGAAAACGCCGAGGGCGCTACCTGGAGCACCAAGGCCAAGGCTACCGTGCTGAACGGCACGAACGGCATGCGTTTCAACCGGAAAAGCAATGTGCAAGGCGGCACACAGCTAACCCTGAGCAACGGCGCTCCCTACTTCGACGAGGTGGATTCTGGGCGGGTTTGCGAAGCGGATACCCTGCCCGGCAAAGCGCTCGTGCTGCCCGGCGGCAGCGGGAACTACGCTGTGGTGCCTGTACTGAACCTGAATTCCAATACCGTCACCATTTCGGCTTGGATAAAACCGAACGGCTTGCAGAACGACAATGCAGGCGTGATTTTCTCAAGGGGTGGCACCACCACTTCTGGCATCCACATGAAGACCAACAACGAGCTGCGCTACCATTGGGACGGCGGCCAGTGGAGTTGGGGCAGCGGTGCCATTGCGCCAGCCAATGAGTGGAGCCATGTGGCGCTGGTGGTGGAACCGACGAAAGCAACGATTTACCTGAACGGCGTACCTTACGTCAATACTTCGAGCCATGCCGTCGAAGCGTTTGACAATGTCATCCGCATCGGCAATGACCCCAACAGCAGTAGCCGAACCTATAATGGCGAGATTGACGAGGTGTGCATCTGGAAACGGGCATTGACCCAAAGCGAGGTGCGGGAATTGATGCACCTGACCAAAGAGGACGTCCTCAATTTGGCCGGGCAGGAGCTGAAGGTCTATCTCCAGTTCAACGAATCCAGCGGCAAGGCTTACGACAAAACGGGCAACCGCAACCATGCCACCCTGAACAGCGCCAGCGTGACCCGCAGCACTTCCAATGCCCCCGTGGGCGGCGGGGTGAGCAGCCGCCTGACGGTCAGCGGCCCCGGCGTTTATACCTTCGGTGCAACGGGCGTGAAGATGGGCTTTGCTGGCACGACCCCCAACGGCGAGGTGCTGGTGAGCAAGCTCAACTTGCCGCCCGACCAAAACCCGGTCAGCGGGGGCAATATCGTGACGGACAAGACCTATTGGGTGGTGCGCAACTTCGGGAACAACAGCTTCACGGCCTTGGACAGCATCGTTTTTGACAGGTTGCCGGGCATGAGCAGCCTGGACGAAAGCACGCCCAGTCATTTCTCCCTTTTCAAAAGAGGCTCGAACGCCTTCGGCAACACTTGGGGCACAGCGCAAGACGTGGCCGATTTGGTCAAATACGCCAGTGCAACCGGGGGCAAAATCACGTTCAGCACGGGCAACGGTGTCAGTTCTTTCAGCCAGTTCGTGATTGGCGACGGGCGGGGCGTGCTTGTCAGCCCGAAAGTGCTGCTCCAAGGCCCTTACAACGCTGGGCTGATGACGGATGCCCTGCGCAACAGCGGGCTGGTACCGACTAACGAACCCTACACGGCCCTAAATTTTGTGCACAAAAACGGCGGCGGCGAGGAGACTTGCCCGGCCAGCAATTTCAGTGTCACGGGCAACAACGCCATCGTTGACTGGGTGTTTGTGGAACTGCGGGACGCTGCCACGCCGTCCAACGTGCTTTACACCCGCTCGGCGCTGCTCCAGCGGGACGGCGACGTGGTGGAGATGGACGGGGTTTCGCCACTTGACTTCCGGCAGGCATTGCCCCGCAACTACTACGTGGCAGTTCGGCACCGCAACCATTTGGGGGTAATGACGGGCAGTTCCACAGCCTTGACTGCCGTTGCCACCCCGCTTGATTTTACGCTTGGCGCAACGGGGGTTTGGGGCAGCAACGCACGGACGGAGGTGGCCGCCGGCGTCTTCGCCCTCTGGGCCGCCGACCTCAATGCCTCTGGGGCTGTGGACGCCGCCGACCGCAGCGTGGCATGGAACAACCGCAACACGGCCAGCTATGGCTCCAGCGACGCCACCCTCAACGGCGTCACCGATGCGGCCGACCGCAGCATCACTTGGAACAATCGAAACATTATTCAACAACTCCCTTAAAAAGCACAAAACGAATCGAATTATGAAAAAATCGTTTATTTTATTGGCTATCTTATCCCTGACCAATCTCCTGTCGGCACAAGTGGAAGTGGAACTGACCATCGAAAACCAGCAGGTCGTAGGCACTGATTTCTTCTTCGATGTTTACCTCCGCAGGACGGCCACCAACCCGGGTGCAGGCGACCTCTACCTCGGCAATGCCGACTTCGTATTGACCTACAACAATGGGAACTTCACCAACCCAGTACTGACACAAGACCCGGATTTCTCTCCGGGCGATTGCACCTTTGTGCCCACCAACACGAGCGGCCTGAATACGCTTTTCACCCAAGACCAATATTTCACGAACACAGCTTTGATGCTATCGGGCAACGAGATCCGCATCAACCTGAACGGCCCGACCCCGGGCACCCAGTCCAATTTTGACACGAGGGTGGCCAGAATCAACCAAACGGCCAGCACGCACAGGCTGGGTGGCTACAAGATTTCGGGCATCAGCAACCCTACCGGGACGGCTGGGCTGGAATGGAAAACCACAGGAACGATTGTCACCCAAGTATTTACCTTGGCCAATACCTCGCCGTGGGCATCTTCGGCAGCCGAAATTGTGGCTACCAACCCTTCCGATTTTGCGCTGCCAGTTCAGCTCAACGCATTTGCCGCGGTCGCCGAAGGCGAAAAAATCAACCTACGCTGGCAATCCACCTCCGAAACCAACTTCTCTGGCTACGAGCTGCAGCGCTCCACCAATGCACGGGACTTTACGAAAATCGCTTGGGTATTTGGCAAGGGCGGCGGCGGCTACGAGCACACAGACGCCGACGTGCGGCCCGGCACCACCTACTACTATCGCCTGAAAATGCTGGACTTGAACGGCAGCTTCGAGCTGTCACGAGTGCGCTCCGCAAAAATCGAGGCAGCGGCTGTGAAGGACCTACAAATCTCGCCGAACCCGGCTTTTGGGTATTTCAAGGTCAATTTTGAGACCTCGCAAGCCGGGGATGCCACGCTTGAAATGATAAACGAGCTTGGCCAAGTCGTGATGAGCAAGCGTTACCAGTTTACCGAAGGCTCCAACAGCATCATGGTCAACTCCGTCAGCTTCCCTGCGGGCAATTATTGGTTGAAAATACACGACGCTGACGGTACGCAAACGGGCAAGCTGGTGATTGGTAAGCGTTGATAAACGGCTGATTATCATTTTTTTAAAAATATAAAAAGCGCCTCCCGGTCGGTCGTCCGGTGAGGCGCTTCAACATTTCACTCAGTTTTGTCTAAACCTAAAAGTTGTATGAAACTCCAAATAAACCAACTATTGCCTGATTGGTGGGGGCAGCATCTGCATCCACAAAGACATCCTCCGAGGCTTTTTCAAACCGCAGCTCTGGGATGAAAGTGAGGTTGCCCGCTTTGAAATTTAGGGATAAAGTGGTGGCCACCAAACTGCCGCCATCGGCATAGCCACCGAACACGTTCAAGCCCTTCGAGTCGCTGAAATACTCGCTGCGCAGGGTCATGCCGAACCATTCCTTCGGGTCGAAATTGAGGTACACCGCCGTGCCCCACCAAGTGTTCATGTCGCCAAAATCTTCCTCAGCGTCCATGAACTGGTAGCTGGCCGCCGTGCCGTTCAGGCCCAGGCTGAACTTGTCGGCTAGGGCTGCGGTGAGCACGATATCCACTTGTTTTACCCTTGAGCTGTCGTTGAACTTGCCGCCTTGGTAGTTGAGGTAAACCTTGACCTTTTCGTCGGCGCTGGCCGTGCTCAACTGCCCGATGATGTATTTTTCGTTTCCGTCAAACGATTTGAAATCGGTCGGGTTGGCCATGCCAATCATCGCCCCTACCCTACCGAAGGTCTTCTCTGCCTTGATGCCCGTGTGCGAGAACGGCCCGTAGCTGAACATATAGGACATGCTGTAATTGCGGTTCAGGTAGGCGTCCACCAGTTCGTAGCCCACGTGCGTGGCCCAGTTGCCTGCCGTGACTTTTATGCCGTTGCTGAAGGCATAACTGAGGTTGAACTGCTTGATGGCGAGGCGGGTGCTCTCGTCGGTGTAGGAGAACTCCTCGGCCCTGCGGCCAAACCCGATGTCGGCGAGGAAGCCCACCTTGCCCAGCGTATGTTCGACCTTGAGCGAAGCCATGCCCAGCTCAAAATCGTTGTGGCTGTTGGTGAAGCTGGTGCGGTTGTTCGCCGCCGTCTTGGCGAAATCGTACCGGTAGTAAATGTCCGCCGAACCTGAGAATTTGATTGGATTTGTAGTGGTGGCTGAGGTGTCGGCGGCTGTGCCTTGCGCAGCGGCGGTGACCAGGAGGCATAGCGATGCCATTCCCGTGAAGAGGATTTTTTGTAACATTGCAACGATTTTATTGAAAGATGAAATCGGTACGGCCTCCGGCTTGTGTCAGAAGCTGGAATGAAGGCCGTACCTTTTAATATGATTCTTTGATTGAGAAGTGGGTGGGAGTTTGATTTAAGATATAAGATAGACGATTTAAGATATAAGATTGAGTGGGCCGGAAACACCTGAAAATAAAGGGGTTTTCAAAATAGCACAGCCCCAAAAATCTAAAATCGTCTATCTTAAATCTTAAATCAAAACTATTCCACGAGCGGCAGCTCTGCCACCTTCCCATTGGATTGCGGCACGAGCAGCGTACCCTGCACATACTTCTCGTTGTGCTGCGTGGCGTCGAGGCCGATTTCCTCGTCCATGGAGCTTACCCGCATCGGCTCGATGAAGTTGATTAATTTAAAAATGAGGAAAGAAACCACCCCGCTGTAAGCCACAGCGGCCAACATCCCTTTTAGCTGGGTAAAGAAAAAGGCGAAATTGCCATAAATCAGGCCATCGGCACCAGCGGCGTTCACCGTTTTGCTGGCGAAAACGCCCGTGAGCAACATGCCCACGATGCCGCCCAAGCCGTGGCAAGGGAACACATCGAGCGTGTCGTCCAGCGAGGTTTTTTGCTTGTAGTAAACGGCCACATTGGACACGATGGCGGCGAATGCACCAATGAAAATGCTTTGTGGAATTGGTACAAGGCCAGCGCCCGGCGTGATGGCCACGAGGCCCACTACCGCACCGATGCAGAAGCCCAGCACGGACGGTTTTTTGCCTTTCAGCACATCAAAAAACATCCATGAAAGGCCAGCGGCAGCGGCGGCGGTGTTCGTCGTTGCGAAAGCGGAAACGGCGAGTGCGTTGGCGCCCAGCGCCGAGCCAGCATTGAAGCCGAACCAGCCGAACCAGAGCAGGCCGGTGCCGATGAGCACGTAGGGGATGTTGGCTGGTGGAATTTCTTGGTTGTCAATATGTGCTTGACGGCGCTTGAGCACGAGTGCGCCCATGAGCGCTGCGCAACCAGCAGAGATGTGAACGACGGTGCCGCCCGCAAAGTCGAGCACGCCCATTTTGAACAGGAAGCCGTCAGGATGCCAAGACCAGTGGGCCAATGGGGCGTACACCAGCAAGCTGAACAAGGCCGTGAACAATATATAAGAGGTGAAGCGGATGCGCTCCGCCACCGCACCCACTACGAGGCCGGGCGTGATGATGGCAAACATCAGTTGAAAAAAAGCGAACAGTGTTTTTGGGATGGTCGGTGCCAGGCTCCAAGGCTCGCCAGAGTTCACGCCTTTAAAGAAAAGGAAGGTGGTCGGGTCGCCGATGAAGCCGCCGATATCGTCGCCAAAGGCAAGGCTGAACCCAACGACAATCCATATCACGCTGACGATGCCCGCCGCCACCACGCTTTTAATCATGGTGGAAATGACGTTTTTGCGGTGTACCATGCCACCATAGAAGAAGGCAAGACCGGGCGTCATGAGGAAAACGAGCGCCGTGGCCACGAGAATCCAAGTCGTGTCGGCGGCATTGTACTGGTCGGTGCCCGCAAAATCGGGCAATGCCGGAACAAAAATGGAGGCCATTGAAATAAGCGCCAATAAGATGAACGGGGCAGCTTGTTTAGTGGTCAATTTTTTCATAACAACTGTTTTATTCTGTGTGAAAAGAAATTGGTCAGTGCCTTGGGCATGGGGGGCCATGCTTTCGGCATAAATTTTCCGGTTGAAATTTGGCTGGTACACTGGTTAGGTAAGTGCTCAGTAAGGCTGATTGCTATTCGGTAAGGCTTGGTGCAAATATAGGGTAAAAAATACACCATGTCCTAAATTTTAAAATTATTTTTAGTGACACCCCTCAATTTTGAGGCATAATTTCAATCTGAATCCACTATTTTTGAATGACACCCCCAATTTAGTAGGGGTAAGTCATTTTTTTTGCAAAAAATATTCCTAACCAAGAAAACCAATTCTATGGAAGCAATGCTTGATTTCATCCCCCATCCGGCCTGATTTGGTGCCATTCCCAACCACGAAAAGCAAGTTTTTACCCCAACCTATTGCATCGTGTCAAACTAACACCTACATTTGTTCCATCAATGACGACGCAGTTCACATATAACCTTACCATCACGAGCATGCCAGCAAACATGCCGCAGCCTCGTCGTCGTGCGTTCCGTCCAGCCCGTAAGGGCTAATACATCACATATAACCACTTTCCGTGGGAACTAATTTCCCACCTGCCCTGCCGGGTAATCCCGCATTTTTTCACAATTGATTCAAGTTGATTATTGATTATCAGGTTTCTAGAAAATCCTTAGCCTGAAATTCTTCGTCAACATCAATTTTTAAAAATCTCAGCAAAATGAATGTGACCGTTCATGTTGCGGGGGAGGCACATGCCTCCTATGCAGAAGCAATCTGTTCCCTCCTCGAAGTCTCGGCCCAGCAACGGGGCACCGGTATCGCCCGCCGGTCGCCCGAGTACCTTAGGCGGAAAATCGAATCCGGCAATGCCGTTATTGCCCTTACGGACGACGGAAAGCTAGCCGGGTTCTGCTACATTGAGATTTGGAGTCATGGAAAGTACGTTGCCAATTCTGGACTCGTGGTCGCCCATGAGTTTCGGCAGTTGGGACTCGCCAAGCAAATCAAGCGCCGGGCCTTCGACCTTGCACGGGACAAGTACCCGGCAGCTAAGGTCTTTGGCATCACGACCAGCCTCGCCGTGATGAAAATCAACTCCGAACTCGGCTACAAGCCCGTCACCTTCTCCGAACTTACCCAAGATGAAACCTTTTGGGACGGCTGCCAAAGCTGCCCCAACTTCG
>JALOMF010000171.1 GCA_025455635.1 Saprospiraceae bacterium
CAGAAGAACCGTTTAGGATTGGATTTTGCACCGAAGGTGCCGAAACAACGC
Source organism: Saprospiraceae bacterium (assembly GCA_025455635.1). Lineage (GTDB taxonomy): Bacteria > Bacteroidota > Bacteroidia > Chitinophagales > Saprospiraceae > UBA6168. The sequence continues at coordinate 52 of JALOMF010000171.1, forward strand.
CAGAGTCGAGCACGATAGCAATCTCACGGTTGCCATCAGTTGCGGCTTTCTGCGTCATTACGCCCCAAGTGCGGGCACCTTGCGGCTTCATGCGCAAGGTAATGGAAAGCTCGCCAGTAGTTGGGTTCGGGCTTGCAGATGCGTCCGAAATTTCATCCCCCTCAAGAGGTGCAGTGTTTTTGCCTGCCTCACGCTTGATGGCGTACAGCTCGTACATGTTCTCCATTTCGACGCCATTCTCGTCCTTTGCGGGCTTGCGGGACCACAAGAAGGTCACATCGGCAGGAAAAAGTTCACGAATGCCAGGCTTGTTCAACATGGCAATCACATCATCTTGCTTGTTTTTTTCGGCCATACCCATCACGGCATAACCCCTCGTCCCATTGTTCATGGTGAAAATATCAAACAACGGGCCACTGCCGCTGGCAAGGTCAACCCCGGCGGTATCGGTTTTGCTGTCTGCCACCTCAGTGGTATCCATTATCTTGTTGCCAAGGGAGTCAACTTTGGAGCTGTCTATGGTGATAGTTGACGAAATTGTTTCACCTGAGGCAAGCTTTTTGAGCTTTTCGTTGGCTACGCCAAAAGCAGTTCCGACTGACCCATCAGTGATGCGGTACACGTTCCAGAACTCCAATTTTGCGGCGCTCTGCAAGAAATTGCGGGCACGCTGGGGGTTTTCAATGCCTGGAAGCTCAACGAGGATGATGTCACGGCCTTTGTCCAAAGAAACAGTTGGGCCGACAACGCCAAGTTTGTCAATACGTTTTTTCAACATCTCGTAAGTGCGGCCAACCGTAAGGTCAGCCTCCCTACGAAGCAGTGTGACCACTTGTGCGTCAGAGCTGTTGGCATTGATTTCATCCTTCACAGACTCGTTGCGCTTGAAGATGCTGTTGAGCGGCTTGCCGCCAGCAGTTTCTTTCCATGCTTGCGCAAAAAGGGATATATAATCCGCCTGTGTGTTTTTTTGAAGCTCATTGGCTTTTGCCAAAGCATCCTCCAGCACCTTATCGGTGCTGCCACCTGCCATGGCCCGGATGAAGTCCCGGAGGTCAACCTGCAAAAGCACGCTCATGCCGCCCTTGAGGTCAAGGCCAAAACCCAGCTGCGAGCCTTTCAGCTCTGGGTAGGTGTATTTTTTTAGAAATGGGATGGAGAAAACAGTCTCGCTGGAGATAGAATCCAAATAACTAGCCCTGCTCAACCTAAAACATGCAGTGCCCTCCCCTTCTGGGCATTTGGATGCGGCAAAGTTATCGGCTTTGCGCTCCACGCTCCAGGTTGGGAACATGAACGACAACTGAATGACGGAGACCACGGCAAAAGCCACGAGAAAGAACTTGATAAAACCTTTTCCTTGCATGACAAGCAAATTTTTTAGCTGTGAATATTGGGGAACTGCCGTTCAGCCAACCAGAATCCACTACAATTAGGGGCTTCTGGTGCAAGCTCGACCTGTTACTTGGCCCAAATCCACATTTTTCGAGTGGTAAAACGCTCTGAGAAATGTTGATATATAATTAATAAAGGCTTGTAAATCAATAACTTAGAACAACAAATTATCAATTTTTAAACCCCTTCCGAAAAAACTGCGCAAATATACGCCTTTTACTCAATTTGCTTGCTTTTGTTTCAGCCGCATTGCCGAACTGTTCCTTAGGAGACTAGCAACGTGCCGCATACATGGCACAAGGCAATCTTGATGCCTGATTTTTTTCGCTCATGTATTTCTTAGGGTTGCAAAAGTGACCCCGCCCCCAGTGCCCTGTCTAGATGCAGTCGCAGAATTAGTTTTTTTTTTCGTGCGACCCGAAATTCAATACCTTTGCCCTGTTTACTTAACAAAATACCGTCACTCAACGGCTGCCCGCTTGGGTAGGTAGAGAGTGTCAATTTTAACAAACCTAATTGAATCATGGGACTTTTCTCTTTCTTGAAAAATGCAGGTACGGCACTCTTGGGAGGTGGCAAAAAAGCCACAACACCCGCTGCGCCTGCTGCTCCTAGCGCACTTGAACAGCTCGAAGATGCTCAATTGGCCATGCGCCTCACCAACCACGTTATTGCACTCGGCCTCAAAGTTGAGAACCTCAACATTGTAGTGGACGACGACAAGGCTACCATCACTGGCACCGCAGCCAGCCAATCTGAAAAAGAAAAAGTGATACTCGCAGTGGGCAACGTGGCTGGCATAGCTACTGTGGACGACTGGATGACCGTGGCAGCTCCTGCCGAAGCTACAGTTGCGCCAGAGCCGGAAGCCATCTTTTATACGGTAGAAAAAGGCGACACCCTGTCAAAAATCGCCAAAGAACACTACGGCAACGCCATGAAATACCCCGTCATCTTTGAGGCAAACAAGCCAATGCTGAAGGACGTGGACAAAATTTATCCGGGCCAGGTGCTGCGTATTCCACCGATTGCCTAGTTGGCAGTTCGACAGTTGGCAGTCGGCAGTCAGATAGCAGTTGTTTAGTCAGTACCATTGTGAATGGGAACGACAATCAATCTGCTGACTATAGACTTGTTGCCAATTGCCAATTGTCGAACTAAAACCTCCTACCTGCCCACTTCGTTCCTCGGCTCACCAGCCAGAAAAGCCCGCACATTTTCCACCGTTTCCGCTATCAAACGCTGCCTCGCTTCTCTTGCCGCCCATGCATTATGTGGCGTGATAAGGCAATTTTTTACGCAAAGTAGAGGGTTACCGTTCTTTGGCGGTTCCTCCGAAAGCACGTCCAAGCCTGCCGCAGCAATGATGCCTCCTTCCAGCGCCTTCCCCAAATCTGCTTCCACCACCAAGCCGCCACGCCCGGTATTGATAAATATAGCCGATGACCGCATTTTGGCAAAAGCCGATGCGTTCATAATCCCTTGGTTATCAGCATTTAAAGGGGCGTGCAGGCTCAACACGTCGCTTTGCGCCAGCAGGGTTTCAAAATCAACGAACGCCACGCCTGCCCGCCTGTCCCGCTCAGGGTGCTTGTGGTGGGCGATAACGTTCATGCCAAAAGCCAGTGCGAGGTCAGCCACCCGCTGCCCTATCTGGCCGAAGCCGTAGATGCCCATCGTCTTGCCTGCCAGTTCCCAAATCGGGGTGAGGGAATAGCTCCAGTCGTGGGCAGCGGCCCAGCCCCCGGCGGCTGTGTGCTGGCTGTGCTCCGCAATGCGGTTGGCCACGGCGAGCACCATCGCAAAAACGTGCTGCGCCACCGAATTGGCAGCGTAGCCCCGCACATTGCACACGGTTACGCCTTGGCGTTGGGCAGCGGCCACATCCACCACGTTGTAGCCGGTGGCCAGCACACTGACTAGGCGCAGCTGTGGCAATTTCGCCAATGTTTCTTCCTTTAAAACGGTCTTGTTGGTCAGCAGAACTTGCGCCCCGGCGGCCCGTTCCAGCACCAAGTCGGGAGGGGTTCGGTCATAAACCGTGAGCTTGCCGAGTGCGGCTAGGGCGTCCCATGTGAGGTCGCCGGGGTTGGCCGTGTGGCCGTCGAGCACTACGATGTTTTTCATAAAAATTGCTTGAACCTGCTTGATTTTAAGACCTTTGCCGCCAATATTAAGCGACAATGAACATTCTACGAAAACTTTGGGCAATCTACGGCATCCTCGTTTTTTTCCTGCTCTGGCTGGTGCTTTTTCCTTTTTACTACCTCGCCTTCCTCGTTTTTCCAAGGAAGTGGGTGCGGCATATCATCTGGTTCAGCCACCAGGTTTACACCCGGCTTTACTTTGGCCTTACGCTGGTTCGTTTCCAGGTTGAGGGGCTTGAAAACATTGACCTTAAGCAGCCGTACATCATCGTGAGCAACCACCAGACCGCCCTCGATTTCATGATGAATGCCCGTGCCTATCCCGGTGTTTACAAGTTTTTGGCAAAAAAAGAATTGATAAAAGTGCCCGTTTTCGGCTTCATTGTCAAAAAACTATGTGTACTGGTGGACCGCACCAGCGGCGCTTCCCGCTCCAGCAGCATGAAGTACCTGCACCGGACGCTGGAAGAGGACGGCTATTCCGTGTTCATTTACCCGGAGGGTACCCGCAACACCACTGCCGACCCGCTGCTGCCGTTCCACAAGGGGGCCTTCCGCATTGCCATTGAATCGGGGAAGCCCATCGCCGTTCAGACCATCATCGGGGTGGAAAAAATCTCGAACCCTAAGCAGAAGGGCCTCGACCTTTGGCCGGGCACGGTGCGCATCGTGTGGAGCAAGCCCATCGAAACGGCGGGGCTGACGATGGCGGATGTGGACATCCTTTCGGAGCAGGTCAAGGCTGTTATTTTAAAGAATTTGGGCAAATAAACACACAAAATTCCTTTCCTTGCAGCTTTGTTTACTCCATGCTGTTTTATGAAAAAACTATTGCCTTTCCTCCTCGCTTTGGCCATGCTGCCCGTGGCCAACGGCCAAATTGAGCCCCAAATCGCCCCGTACCTACTCGACAATTTCTGGAAGGCCCGCTGGATAGTTTGCCCCGGCGAGTCACCCAAGCAGTACGGCGTCTATCATTTTCGGAAAACCTTTGACCTGCCGCTAAGTCCTCGCAGCTTCATCGTCCACGTCAGTGCCGACAACCGCTACCGCCTCTTCGTGAACGGCCAGCCCGTGAGCAGCGGCCCCGCCCGCAGCGACCTTGGGCATTGGAACTTCGAGACGGTGGACATTGCGGCGCAACTAAAACCCGGCAAGAACACCCTCGCCGCCATCGTCTGGAATGCTGCCGAACATGCCCCATTCGCCCAAATCAGCTACCAGACGGGCTTCATCCTGCAAGGCAATACCGAAGAAGAAGGTTATTATGTGAACACCAACAACAAATGGAAAGTCATCAAAAATGAGGCGTACAAGCCGCTGCCCGTTGACCGGGCAAAGCTCCAAGCCTACCTCGTGACCGGTGACGGCGACGACGTGGATGCCAGCCACTACCCCTGGGGTTGGGAGCAGACGGGTTTTGATGATTCAAGCTGGAAAAACGCCGAGCAGCTCTGGTTCGCCGGGAAGCCAAGGGGCCTGGGGTCGGATGGCAACTGGATGCTCGTGCCTCGCTCGATTCCCCTTTTTACCGAAGGGAAAATAGCCGTGGGAAAGGTAGTGGAAGCCGTTTTTACCCAAAAAGGCATCAAAGGAGCAACGCTGGACAAGCTGCCTTGGGCCATCCCCGCCCGCACCAAGGCCCGCATCCTGATTGACCAAGGCATCCTCGTCAACGCCTTCCCCGTGCTGAGCACCTCGGACGGCAAGGGCGCCAAAATCACCCTCACCTACGCCGAAGCGCTCTTCGACGAAAAGCGCCAAAAAGGCAACCGCAACGAGTGGCAGGGCAAGGAAATCATGGGCATACAAGACCGTTTCACAACGGATGGCGGCAAGGAGCGCAGCTTCCGGCCACTGTGGTTCCGCACCTGGCGCTGGCTCCAGCTCGACATCGAAACGGGCGATGAAGCCTTGACTATCAACGACTTGCACGGCATGAGCTATGGCTACCCGCTCGTTGCGCAAGCAAGCTATAAAAGCAGCGACCCCAGCCACGCCAAGATTTGGGAAGTGGGCTGGCGCACCGCCCAGCGCTGCGCCGGGGAGACCTACTTCGACTGCCCCTACTACGAGCAACTCAGCTACGTCGGCGATACCCGCATACAGGCGCTCATCACGCTCTACGTCAGCGGCGACGACCGGCTGGTGCGCAAGAGCATTGAGGACTTCGACAACAGCCGCATCCCCGATGGGCTGACGCAGAGCCGCTACCCCTGCAACGACATGCAAATCATACCGCCCTACTCCATGTTCTGGGTGTCAATGGTTTACGATTACTGGATGCTGCGGCCCGACACGGCTTTTGTGAAAAAATTCTTGCCCGGCATACGGGGCGTACTGGACTGGCACGAGGCCCGCATCGCCAAAAATGGCATGTTGGGCGGCTTGGAATGGTGGAACTTCGTGGACTGGGCCTGGCCCTGGAGCGAGGAGGAGCGCATCGGGGGCGTGCCGCCGGGCGTGGCCCGTGGTGGGTCGAGCATCCTCAGCTTGCAGTATGCCTACACGCTCAGGCAAGCGGCGGCGCTGTTTTCTTTTTTTGGGGAATACGAGGAGGCTGCCCATGCCACCTTCCTCGCCAAATCGCTGGTAGAGGCTACCTACCGCCAGTGTTGGGACGCTGGCCGGGGCATGTTGGCGGACAACCCGACAAAGGCCAGTTTCAGCCAACATGCCAACGTCATGGCCGTGCTGACGGATGCATTGCCGAAGGCTGAACAGGCTGGTCTGCTAGAAAAAATCATGGCGGACAAAACCATCACGCAGACCACGCTTTATTACCGCTTCTACCTGCGCGAAGCCCTGAAAAAGCACGGCATGGGCAAGGAGTTCGACGCCCAGCTCAACGACTGGCGCACCATGCTGGACATGGGCCTCACCACCTTCGCCGAGGAGCCAGAGCCTACCCGTAGCGACTGTCACGCTTGGAGCGCTGCGCCGAACTACCAGTTTTTGAGCACAGTGCTGGGCATAAATCCGGGGTCGCCGGGCTTCGGCACGGTGCGCATCGAGCCAGTTTTTAGGGGCTTGCAGTTTGCGGAGGGCAAAATGCCGCACCCGCTGGGCGAGATTTCCGTTCGGCTGGAGTGGCTGCCGGCGGGCATCAAGGCGACGGTCAAGCTACCAGCTGGGCTTGATGGTGAAATGATTTTGCTCAACGAACGGAAAACCTTGGAAGGAGGAAAGGTTGCGGTCATGTATTTTTAACAAAATGAAGCAGCTTGTTTCGATATTATAGTTGACCTTTGCCCTCCCATTTGAATTTTTTGAAACAACAAATAATAACAATTGAAAGACTTTATTGACTTACTAGGGCGCATACTTTTGTCCTTTATTTTTTTGTACGAGGCATACGACTCCATCTTTTTTTTCAAAGAAACAAAGGCCAAAATGGACTTCTACGGGCTGAAATGGCAGCCCGATTTCCTGCTCTACGGTGCCATCGTGGTACTGGTGCTGGGTGGTCTGATGATATTGTCGGGCTACCGCTCTAGCCTGGGGGCCTTTTTGCTGCTGGTTTACTGGGTGCCCGTGACGTTCATCGTCCATGATTTCTGGCACGTGCCCGACACTTGCAAGATGAGCATCACCTGCCCCGAAATCGGGGTAGCGGGAGAGGAAATTTACCGCCGCATGCAGGGCATATTTTTCATGAAAAACCTAGCCATCGTGGGCGGCCTGCTGATGGTGATGGTGAATGGCAGCGGCAAATTCAGCATCAAGCGGCTGTTCGCCACGACCAGGGTGGCAGGAGCTTGACGATTTCGGATTGGGGAGCCTGGAACTTGGGGAAGTCTGAATTTCGTAGAATTTAAGAAATTCGTGGCAACAAAAATTTAGGTTTATGCAAATCTTGGACGACCGGAAAATACGGCAAAAAATAAGGCGGCTCGCCATCGAGATTTTGGAGCACAACTACGAGGAGCCTGAAATCATCCTCGCTGGCATCAACACCCGGGGCATGGCCTTCGCACGGCTGCTCCAAGCAGAGCTGGTCGCCAATGCTTCGCAAAAAATCACCCTGACCCAACTGCGGGTAAACCCCGCCAACCCACTGGCAACTGAGGTAGCGCTGGAAATGCCCATCGAGCAATTAAAGGGCAAGGCCATCATCATGGTGGACGATGTGGCAAGTACCGGCCGTACCATCTTCTACGCCTGCAAGCCCATCCTCGAAACCCTGCCCAAAAAAGTGGAGGTCGCCGTGCTGGTGGACCGTACCCACAAGAGTTTCCCCGTGAAAGTGGATTATTTCGGCATTTCCCTCGCCACAACCCTTCTCGAAAACATTGATGTGCAAATCGCTGACGGTCAGCCGATTGGGGCGTTTTTGAATTGAGGTAGATTAGATATTGTTGGATTGTTGGATTGTTAAATTGTTGGATTGTTACACGGATTGCGACAACCCACAACAATCAAACAACCAAACAATCCTAAGTAGGTCATTGAAATTAGTTTAGATTTCGATTGAAGTCTAAGTTGTTCAAAATCAACGACTTGTGCCTCGTAAATCGTAAATCTAAAATCGTAAA
>JALOMF010000172.1 GCA_025455635.1 Saprospiraceae bacterium
CAATTTTGCGATGTTTTCCATGAGGAGAAAAAATTAAATGATGAACGATAAATGATGAATGATGAATTGGCGGCAGCTTGAACCGCTATGGTCAGGCTGTCGATTCGGTTTGTTCCACTGTGTCAGGTTGGGGGCTTTCTTGCTGCATTCCCAAAGGCGCAAGCAGGAAATCGGCGGCACGTTGGGCGGCGCTGGCGGCGGTCATCAGCAGGCGGGCGTCGCCGTTCAGGGTGGCAATCCAGGATTGCAGGTAGGCGGCGCTGTTTTCGACCAGTTCCTCCATGACGATGCCGCAATGGGCGCACAAGAAGCAGGCGGACATTTCCGCCACCAGTTCTTCCCGGCTGTACCTTTCGTCACCGAATTTTGAGGGTTCGATTCTGTTGAGGCGGTTGGGGTGTCCCGTCCAGTGGCTCAACTCGTGGAAGTAGGTCAGGTAGTAATGTTTCTTGCTCTGGAAGTCCGTCAGGGCGGGCATTTTCACCACGTCAAGGGTCGGGTTGTAGGCGGGTTCACCGGGACGTAATTCGTGGGGGTTGGCGGTCAGGACGGCTTCGCAAACGTCCCATGCCTGACGGCAGACAAGAATCCGGGCGGGCGGTTCGGGTTGCTCGTCCTTGAACATATCGACGGTGAAATCCTCAATATCCAGCACGTTGAAGACCCTGTACTCGTACACAAAAGGAACTACTTTTTCCGCTTCCTTCCTCGTGTCCACCCGCTTGCCGTTGGCGTCGAAAAACAGCATTTTCCAGAAGTAAACTGGGAGCGATTTTGCGCCCTTGCGGATACGGTGTCCGGCGTCGCTGGCTTGCTTGAAGGTGGCGAAGCGTGGCACGTCAAAATCTGACAGGATAAAAGCGTTGATGCCCGTGTAAATGTGGCCGCTGAAATGGTTACAGGGTGCGCCCATCTGGATGCGGTTCCAGGTCTTGCGCCAAGGCACGACGCCGCTTTCCAATTGAGTTATAATTCGAGCGGTCATTTCTTGGAATTTATCGGTTGATTTCATGTGCTTGAAGTTTAGATGCCTAGGGCATGACAAAGAGAAAAACCCGCCGTCCGCCTTGGGCGTGGCGGCGGGTGCGCTCCGGGCGGAGCGGCTGACAAACGACAACTCGTTGGTGGTTGACCCAAAACTGCAAGCCGTTGAACGGTTTGCAGTTTTGCAGTCAAAACGGCACTAGACTCGTTCGCCCGATTCTTGAAACTTGCGGAGCAGGTAGCGGTATTTCTTGCGTCCTTTTTCGATGAAGTCACTGTCCCGGTGGAAGGGGACGATATGGACGGCGTAGGGTGGGCGTTTTTGCACCCCGACGAAATAGAACCACTCGGCACGGCTGCCGTCGAGGTAGAAAGCAGCTTGGCGGTCGTAGTCGTAGGCGTCGAGTAGTTCGGTGAAGCGTTCCTCCGACCATGCGCTGGTGGTTTTCAGGTCGAAAACCGCTTTGCGGCAAGCGATGTCCATTTGGGCCTTGCAGGGCAAGCCCGTTTCCTTGTCCGTCCAAACCCTCGGCTTTTCGTAGGAAAGCCGCCGGAACTTCGGCTGGCTGGCGAGGAAGCCGCCAAAGTCGCCGATATAGGCGTCCCGCATTTGCCGGATGGCTTCCCACTCGGAGGGGCGGAGGTTCCAGACCGGGTCGCCACTTGGGGCGTGTTCGAGGGTGACGGCGTGGAAGGCTTGGCCGAACACCAGACAGCGTTCCGGGTATCTGATTTCCTCGCCTTGCAATTTGGCTTTAAAGCGGGTCAAACGGGCGTTGCTGATGGCGGGGATTCTGCGGATATGTTCGTCCGGCAACTCGGCAAGGGGCACGGATGCCTCGAAGCCCAAATGGCTGAACAGGTTCAGGTAGTTCACGAGGCTAGCACGGGTCAAGCATTCCGTTTTTGCCGTCCATTTTATGAGCATCGTTTCGAGTGTTTCGGGGGCTAGGTTGGTAAAGAGGTCGCCGTAGGGCGTGGCCATGATTTGGCTGGCAGGAGCAATGGCGAGGTCTGCCAAGCGGGTGTTGGTGGTTGTCATTTGAAGAGAATTGAGATGTGAGAGGGTAAGAGCGTGAGCAGCCACTACCCTACCCTTTCGGTGATTGATTTTGGAAAAGTCGGCGGCGTCCTGCGGGGAGCAGCGACCGCCGCCGCTGGCAAGTAAATGGCTGGATGGCTTTTGTTCAAACCATCCGACCATTACCCAAAAACCGATGTATGTTTAGGCTGCGACCGCTTCGGCCTCCGCTTCTTCTGGCTGGCCGTTCAGTTCGATGACCGGGTGCGGCGGGTTCCAGTTCAATGAAAACTCGATGCGGGCATCCCCCGTGGTCGTTTCTTCCCGCCAGAAGTCCAGCCCTTCCGTGACCCGGAACAGGGTTTCCTTGTCTCCCTTCTCCAGTTTTTTGTAGCTGAATTCCGCCATGAAATACTTTTTGCCGGGGGCGTCCGGGTCTTTGCATTCCTTCTCGACGGGGCGGGCGGTCAAGACCACATCGCAGGGCGTCACGTCGTCGTAAAACATTTCATTGGCTGCAAGCCGCATGAAATTCTCGACGCTGTAACCGTGGAACAGCACGGCGCAAACCTGCCGGGCCTCGTTGAGGAAAAAGAACTCTGCCCAACGCTTTTTGCCCATGCCCAAAATATTGTCGTTGAAGATGCGGTAGGCAATGGGGATGAAGCTGAACTCCTCCCCTTTCTTGGTCAGCGACACGTCGCCGTTGAGGTTGAAATTGCCCTTGCTGGCATCGAAGCGGATTTGACGGGGATAGCCGGGCAGGTAGCGTAGGTTGAAAACCTCGCCCGTTTTCTTGTCAATCAGGTTGCCGTTGGCGCTGGTGATTGGAAGCAGATTTTTCATAGTAAAAATTGTTTTAATATTTCCTGAATAAGCCCGCATGATTGGACGGTTCCTTTCAGGATGACAAAAAAGGTGCAGTGTTTGACCGGGATACTGCGCCCCCTGCCCAATCTGTTGCCGCACAGGGAGGGAAAAGCGGGTTTCTCTTTCAGATTTATTCCGGCTATGCCCGGAAAAGGCTATTTCTCAAAGGAAGTGCTAACGAAAACTAAGCCCGTACTACTTGCGCAAGAGGAAGAAAAAGCGCCGGGGATAACGCCCCCCGACAGGGCGGTTTTCTCACAGTATGTCAAATCAAAAGCTCGTATAAGATTTCAGCCAGTTCCCTTTCATCCAAGCCACCCCAAGCGGTGATTTTGTAGCGGTCACCACCTTCGGAAAGGGTATCGGCTTCAATACCTGCCACCTTGCTTTTCCGGCTGAAAAAGCGATGGGACTGCTCGGTGAAGGGCGGCACTACTGGCAACCTACCGTGCAGGCAAACCACGTCGTATTCCTGAAAACCGGGGGTGATGGAAAAATGCTCGCAAGGGCGCAAGTTGCGCTCCTCGTAATAAGCCTCGGCGGCGGCAATCCTGCCAGCTTCGATGCTCTCGGATAGATAGGCTGTGTTTGTCATTTGTCTAATTTCTTTGATTGTTTGATAATGTAAAAATACAAACAAAAGTGCTAATTAGCAAGACTTGTCAAGTTTTTGAAAACATATTTTTATTAAATATAAAACACAAATAAAAGTGCTAAATTATTAATAACACCTCAACTATATCAATTAATAATGTGCTTTAGGAAACAGAATGGACTGTGAAAAACACATATAAAAACCCGATAAGCAATAAATAAAAATACAAAAAAAAGTGCCAAAAATAATAAATACACAAATAAAAGTGCTAACTTAGAAGCAGCAAAAAACAACTGCTGAAAGATGGCAACGACAAACACCACGAAACAGGAAGCAAACCGGGCAAGCGCCGCCGCACACTGGGCAAAGAAGGACGCCGAAGCAGCCCGCCATGCCGAACAGGAAAGCGCCGCCACCAACCCGGAACGGAACGGCGAAGCCAAGCGCCACCACGCCGAAGCCCTGCAAGCAAGCTGGGAGGCGGAACAAGCCGCCCGCAAGGCACAAGCCGCCAACGACCCGGAAACCGCAGCCCGCCACGCCGACGAGGCAGAAGCAGCAGCGGAAAGGGCGAAGCAAAGCCGAAAGGCAGCCGAAGCAGCGGCACAAGCCGACGCACCAGCGGACGCACTGACCCAGGCCGCCCGCAACGCTGCCAGCGAAGCACAGAAAAGCGCCGCCGAAGCCGAGCAGGCACGGCAGGAGGCCCAACGCCACAACCTGAAAGAGGCCAGCTACGGCGACATGCGGAACTACAAGGCAGCCCACGCACACAAGGCGGCGAAACAACAGGCGGCACGGGCGCAAGCCGAAGCCGAGGCAGCCGCCCGCAGCGCAAGCTGGGCGAGCTACCACGAAAACGAGGGGCTGAAACTGGAGGCCGCCAACGCCGCCAAACGCCACGCCAAAAGGGCAGCGGCGGCAGCCGAGAAAGCGAAAGCGGCAGCGAAGGAAGCCAAGGAAGGGGCAAGGGAAGCCAAGCTACGGAACGACGAGCAGCCCACCGACCCGGAGGACTGACCAAGAACGACGGCAGGGCGGACAAGGCACGACCCCAAAAAACCAAGCCCCGACCAAGGACAACGAGGGAGCGGGCGGCGCACCCGCAGCAACTGACGGGCAAGGCGACACCCCAAAAAGAAAAAAAGAAAAAGGATAACCCCTAAAAACCAGAGCCGGGGGGTGGGGTTCGGGGAGGGGGGCGGCGGCGAGCGCCCCCTCCCCGCCACTAAAAGCAAATACCGCTTTTCACTTTGCAGGCATCAAGGCGGATTTGATGGAGTAGCTGGTCGGCCTCGTTGAGGGAGAAGAACTAAATTTGCTTCAAAATTAGAAAAAGGAACTTCCATATTTATGGATGAGTTTTAACCAGAAAATTGATTGCAGATGAAAGAATTCATGAACTTGTCTCGTGAAGATTGCTTGAAGTATTATTCGCAACTTCTCAAAAACGCTGAAACCAAATTCAACACCGCCCATCACGTTGCAACTGAAATAGGGGATTATGGTACTGCCATCTCCATACACCTTACTGGATTGGAGGAGTTGATGAAAGCCCTAATTATCTTCTTGGATGGAAAAGGCTATGACTTCAGGAGCATTGCTGGAATTAAGAGCATTTTTAACAACCACCCATTACGGCACTTACTTACCTTCTTCATGTTCGTAATGAGCGTGTTTAAGGAAAGCTTTGAAGATGGAATAGCACACGTCCGAAAAATTAATCTCGAAAGAGATGTGGCTAAAATCAACGCTATAAAATCAAACAGAAAGCAGCTTTTCAAGGAAAACGTTATCCCATACTTGATGGAAAAACTCAGATTCATTGATACTGAAATCATTTGGTATCAGAATTTTGGTAAAATAAGGGAGTTCGGACTGTACACTGATTTTGTTGAAGGAAGAATGATGAACCCTGTAGAAATCAACGACATTTTTTACTATGAAGTAAAATCACGTATTGATAGAGTTAGAGCCATAGCCCTTGGAATTATCAGAGATTTAGAAACCCCTTCGAATCAAGAAACAGACCTTTTGCCAGATTTGATAAAATTTCTGCAAGAAGAAAAAGCCTACGAATACTTTGGCAATCTTTTGAGCCAATCCAGAAAACAGGGCGTCAGTGTTTTAGACTTTTTTTTATTAAAATTTCGCCCTATGATTTTATATTTTCTGGCTGAATCTTCTAACGGCCATGAAGAAAAGTTAGCGGAATAAATTAATTTCAAATTCCAATCGACAACTGTCTCGGGTATTAACCTGCTCGTGAAATTGCCCAATTCTATCGCCATTCGCTGTTAACTTTGCGGAAAAGCAATCCCCAATTTTTTGATTTTGTATGGAGTATAAAAAGCAATCCATCGAAACCGCATTGCTCGCCATTGAACCTGAAAAGTTCCAAGAGTTGTGCGACTCTATCTTGCAGGAAGAAGTGGCCGAGTACGCCCATTTTGTAAGAACGGGCAGTAAGCCGGGCAAGCGAAAGACCCAAAAAGGAACTCCCGACACCGCCTTCAAGCTGCCGAATGGCAAATGGCTGTTGGTGGAAACGACCACGCAGGAGAAGGATGAAAAAAAGAAGGCTTTCCTGCAAAAATTGGAGGGTGATATTCAGAAATGCCTTGTCAAGTTCCCCCCGAAGAAGGTTGAAAAAATACTGCTCTGTACCAACTCCAAAGTCAGCCACACCGAATACCAGCAGCTTTCCAAGTTGACCGAACCGCATGGCATCATGCTCGAAGTCAAGGGGCTGGATGTTTGGGCGGGGTTTCTGGCAGGAAGGTATCAGTATTTGGCGAGCGACTACCTGGGACTTCCATTGACCAACTGGCAAGTAACATCCCTAAAACAGTTTCTTGCCGGGTATCAAAAAACAGGGTTTCAACCGGGGCTGAACAATCGGTTTTACGCAAGGGAAACGGAGCTGGGGGAATTGAAAAAAGCGATAATGGAGCATCCATTTATTGTTGTAAAAGGCAAGCAGGGGCTTGGCAAGTCAAAGCTTTGCGTCGAAGCTATCCGGCAGTTTTTGCAAGAAAACAGTGGCTGGGGTTGCTTTTGCATCACCAATCCCACTTCATTTGAATCGGTTTTCAAAGAGCTTCAAACCCTGCTTTACCCGGACAGGAACTACATCCTTTTTCTCGACGATGCCAACCGCCATAGGCAACAACTCGCTGACACACTCGCTTTCGCCCGTCAGGAAAGGGTTGGCAAAATCCATGTCGTAGCCACAGTCAGGGATTATGCTGCCAGCAGCTTGTTGAACAGTTTCGCCGAGTCCGCCCCATTGCCCATCACGATTGCCGCTCTCGAAAAAGAAGCCCTCCTCGAAATCCTGCAAAGCCCTGATTTCAAAATCAGGAACGATGCCTACCAGCAACCCATACTCCGATTGGCACAGGGCAACGTCCGAATACTTGTCATGCTCGCCCAACTCGCCATTGAAAAGCAAGACCCAAACGTTTTCAAAAATGTGGCGGAGGTCTATGACAAGCATTTCAACCGGGTTCAGGAGGACTGCGAACTGCTCAAGCAATCCAACACCTTGAAGGTGCTGGGTTTGCTGTCCTTTTTTTACACGATTGACATGGCACATGGGGAAAGCTTCAGCGAGTTGCTGCGCATTTTCAAACTAAAGGAAGAGGATTTCAGGCAGGTCATCGAGCAGCTCAACGAGCAAGAGTTCATCGAGCTTTCAGAAGACCGACAGGTTGCCAAGAGCGCCGACCAGTCGCTTGCTAGCTATGTGTTTTTCAGGGTGTTCATCAGGGATGGGTTGTTGTCATTTTCGGATTTGTTGAGTAATTATTTTTGGACGTACCGAAACAAAGTCAGCAACGCTGTAAGGTCTGCCAACAACGACTTCGATATGAGGTTGGTTGAGGAAAAATTAACCCCCCATTTGCGTCAGTTCTGGAAATCCATCGGAGATGATGAGAGCAACCTGCTCGATTTCTTCGATGCTTTTTGGTACTACTTGAAAGATGAATGCCAAGCATTCATCGCTGACAAGATTGGACAGCTTCCCGTTGCCGAAAATCCGGTTTTTGAAACCAAGGAAAAAGACAACAACCAATTGCACGTCGAGGACAAGTACATCCTGCAATTGGACGATTTTCTGCGGTACAACCACTTTCAACCCTATTTCAACAATGCCCTTGAACTTGGATTCAATTACGTCCTTAGCAAGCCAGAAAAAATGCCAGAATGGTTCAAGACCCTGACCTCCAGGATGGTTTTCACAAGAGAGGATTGGGAACATAGGTTTGAACGACATCAAGCATTTTGGGGACAGTTCTCGGCAAATTGTATGGCAGGCAAAAGTGCCTATATCGCCATGCTTTCTGGAATCACGGCACATTATCTGCGGACTTCATTCATGGTTCATGCAAGTGGCACTTCGAGGAACGAGGTTTCATTTTACGAGTTTTACCTGCCCGACAAGAAGGAAATCAGGGAGCTAAGGGCTTCTGTCTGGGAGTTTTTGCAAGAACAGTTTGCCCTACACCCGACGCTTTGTTTCAAGGCATTGAAGCAGTATCCGCACTTCAGTAATCCTGTCAACAAGTGGGTACACGAATACGACCTGCCCTAT